>DATIMU010000173.1:0-7487 GCA_035475015.1 Acetobacteraceae bacterium | reverse complement strand
CCGATCCGAGAAGCGCTCAGACGGAGAAGTATCAGACCGAGAAGTATTTGGCGTGCGGGTTCAGCACGACGATGGCGCTGGTGGATTGCTCGGGATGCAGCTGCCACTCGTCGGACAGCGAGACGCCGATCCGCTCGGCATCCAGCAGCTTGAGCAGCGGCTCCTGGTCCTCGAGCTTCGGGCAGGCGGGATAGCCGAACGAGTAGCGCGAGCCGCGATAGCTCTGCCCGAGCATCTTCTCCATCTCGCGATCGTCCTCGGCGGCGAAGCCCAGCTCGGCGCGGATGCGCTTGTGGGTGTATTCCGCCATCGCCTCGGCCATCTCCACCGACAGGCCGTGCAGATAGAGGTAATCCTGATAGCGGTTGTCGGCGAACCAATCGCGGGTGACCTCGCTCGCGCGCTGGCCCATCGTGACGACCTGCAAGCCGATCACGTCGCGCTCGCCGTCATCGACGTCGCGGAAGAAATCGGCGATGCACTCGCCGTCCTGGCGCGGCTGGCGCGGCAGGTTGAAGCGGCAGATTTCCGTCTGGCCGTCCTGCTCGAAGACGATCAGCTCGTTGCCCTGCCCCGCCGCCTTCCAGTAGCCGTACGCTGCCTGCGGGCGGAGGATCTGCTCGGCCTCGCACAGCGTCAGCATCCGCCGCATCACCGGGCGCAGCTCCTGCTTCGCCCAGCCGATGAAATCGTCGAGGCTGCGGCCCTGCTTCCGGAAGCCCCACTGGAATTGGTAGAGGCTGCGCTCATTGACGAACGGCACGATCGCCTTCGGTGTCGACTCGATGGTGCGCGCGCCCCAGAACGGCGGCGTCACTACCGGCACGTCGCGCGTCAGGCGGCGCCGGCGCTCGCGTACCACCGCGACATCGACCGGGGCGAACGCGCGAACGTCAGCCTGGCCGAGCGTGCGGCTGTTGTTGCGCGTCTTGCCGACCCGCTTGGCCTGCACCGCGGAGAGATAATCGTCGAAGCCGTTGCCCGTCACCTTGTCCATCAGATGCAGCCCGTCGAACGCATCGCGCGCGTAGGCGACCCGGCCGCACGCATAGGCGCGGACGCAATCGTCCTCGACGTAGTTTCGCGTCAGCGCGGCACCGCCGAGCATCACCGGGATCTCGATGCCCTGGCGCGACATTTCTTCCAAGTTCTCGCGCATGACAACGGTGGATTTCACCAAGAGGCCCGACATGCCGATGGCGTGCGCGCGGTTCTCTTTCGCCGCGGCGAGGATGTCGGCGAGCGGCACCTTGATGCCGAGATTGATGACTCGGTAGCCGTTGTTGGTCAGGATGATGTCGACCAAATTCTTGCCGATGTCGTGCACGTCGCCCTTCACCGTGCCGAGCACGATGGTGCCCTTCTCCTGGCCCTCGACGCGCTCCATGAACGGTTCGAGATAGGCGACGGCGGCCTTCATCGTCTCGGCGCTTTGCAGCACGAAGGGCAGCTGCATCTTGCCGGCGCCGAACAGCTCGCCCACCACCTTCATGCCGTCGAGCAGCACGTTGTTGATGATGTCGAGCGGCGGCATTTTCTCCAGGGCCTGCGCCAGCTCCTCGGTGAGCCCCTTGCGGTCGCCGTCGACGATGCGGTCCTTCAGCCGTCCCTCGACCGTCTCGGCGCGCTTCTTGACCGTGGCATCGGCCAGCTTGCGGTCGGCGAAGATCTCCAGCAGCTTTTGCAGCGGATCGTAGCCCTCGCGGCGGCGATCGAAGATCAGATCCTCCGCGACCTGCACCTCCTCCGGTGCCAGCAGATGCAGCGGCCGAATTTTCGAGACATGCACGATGGCGCCGCTCATGCCGGCGCGCACCGCGTAGTCGAGGAAAACACTGTTCAGCACGGCGCGTGCGGCGGGGTTCAGGCCGAAGCTGATGTTCGACAGGCCGAGGATGATCTGGATATCGGGAAACTCGTCCCGGATCATCTTGATCCCCTCCAGCGTCCATTGCCCGAGCTTGCGATCGTCCTCGTTGCCCGTTGCGATGGTGAAGGTGAGCGGGTCGATCAGCAAATCCGATTGCGGCAGGCCGTGGCGGTTGCAGGCGAAATCGACCAGCCGACGCGCCACCGCGAGCTTGCCCTCGGCGGTCTTGGCCATGCCCTCCTCGTCGATGGTCAGCGCGATGACGGCGGTGCCGAACTTCTTGGCGAGGATCAGCCTGTCGGTGGCGGCCTTCTCGCCGTCCTCGAAGTTGATCGAGTTGATGATCGGCTTGCCGCCGTGCAGCTTCAGCGCCGCCTCGATCACTGGCGTCTCGGTACTGTCGATCACCAGCGGCGCGTTCACCGAGGAGGTGAAGCCGCGGATCACCTCGTTCATCTCGGCCACCTCGTCGCGGCCGACGAAGGCGGTGCACACGTCGAGGCTGTTGGAGCCCTCGGCGATCTGCTCGCGCCCGATCGCGACGCAGCCGTCCCAGTCGCCCTTTTCCTGCGCCTCGCGCCACTTCTTCGAGCCGTTGGCGTTGCAGCGCTCGCCGATCGAGAAATAGCTGTTCTCCTGGCGCAGCGGCACTTGCTGGTAGAGGCTGGCGACCGACGGCATCCAGACGGATTTGCGCGCGACCGGTGCGGGGCGGAACTCGCCGCGCTTCTTCAGCATCGCGTCGAGGGCGGCGATGTGGCCCGTGTTGGTCCCGCAGCAGCCGCCGATCAGGTTGACCCCGTCCTCGGCGACGAAGCGCTCCAGCCAGCTCGCCATCTCGTCGGCGCCGAGCGGGTAGCGGGTGTGGCCGTCGACCAGCTCGGGCAGGCCGGCATTGGGCTGCACCGAGAGCATCCCGGGCCAGTTCGCGGCGAGCCAGCGGACGTGCTCGGCCATCTCCTGGGGGCCGGTGGCGCAGTTGAGGCCCATCAGCGGCACGTCGAGCGCGTGCACCACGGTCGCGGCGGCGGCGATGTCGGGGCCGACCAGCAGGGTGCCGGTGGTCTCTACCGTGACCTGCACAAAAATGGGAATTTCCGATTTCGCCGCGGCGCGGGCGAGCTTAGCGCCGTTCACCGCCGCCTTGATCTGCAGCGTGTCCTGGCAAGTTTCGATCAGGATCGCGTCCACCCCGCCGGCGATCAGGCCGCGGCATTGCTCGGCCAGCGCGGCCTCCAGCGGGTCGTAGGCGATGTTGCCGAGGCTCGGCAGCTTGGTGCCGGGGCCGACGCTGCCGATCACCCAGCGGTGGCGGAAATCGGCAAAACTCTCGGCGGCCTCGCGCGCCAACTCGGCGGCGACGCGGTTGATCTCGAAGGCGCGGTCCTGCAGGCCGAACTCGCCGAGCGTCACGGGCGAGCCGCCGAAGCTGTTGGTCTGCACCGCATCCGCGCCGGCCTCGAAATAGCCGTGATGGATGGCGCGCACGAGGTCCGGGCGGGAGAGGTTCAGCACCTCCGTGCAGTTCTCGTTGCCGAGATAGTCGGCCTCCACATCGAGCGTCATGCCCTGGACGCGGCTGCCCATCCCGCCGTCGCAGAGCAGCACCTGGTCGCGCAGCGCATCGAGGAGATGAGGACGGGGCATATTCTTCTCTTTCGGCGGCCCGTCGCTTCGGAAGCCGGGGCTTCAGAAGCTCAGGGCAGGGTGGGCGATCTTCATCGCATCTGGTTGCGGAATGGTGAGCGGCAGCCGGGCGGACCACAGGCTGACGGTGAGCGGGCCGGCGATGGTGCCTTGCCGGGCCGGGGAAAAGCCGGCGCCGGCGAGCAGGTCGCGCATGGTGGCGTCGGAGAAGCCCTGCCAGCGATGCGCGAGACGGGAGGCGATGTCAGCACGGTCATGCGCGGCGAGGTCGACCACGATCAGCGTCCCGCCGGGGCGCAGCACGCGGGCGGCCTCGGCCAGCACGCCAGCCGGCTCCTCGGCGTAGTGCAGCACCATTTGCAGCAGTGCGAGGTCGAACCCGGCATCGGCCAGCGGCAGGCGGTACATGTCGGCCTGCCGCACCGCGCAATGCGCCAGCCGGGCGCGCGACAGCCGGGCGCGGGCCAGCGCCAGCATCGCCTTGCTGGCGTCCACCCCCATGCCCTCGTCGGCACGCGGCCCAAGGACTTCGAGCAGCCGGCCGGTGCCGGTGCCGATGTCGAGCAGCCGGCCGATGCCGCCGGCGGGCAGCAGCGCGAGCAGCGCTTTCTCCACCGCGGCGGCCGGCAGGTCGAGGGCGCGCATCTCGTCCCAATCGGCACCCTGCCGGCGGAAGCTCTCGGAGGCGGCGCGGGCGCGCTCGGCCAGCACCCGCGCGGCCTGGCGGCGGTCGGCGGCGAGCACCGGGTCGTCCTCCGGCAGGCGGGCCAGCAGATCGCGGACCAGCGCGCCGTCCGGCCCGACCGGGAGGGTGAACCAGGCATTCGCGCCCTCCCGCACGCGCGCCACCAGCCCAGATTCGCAGAGCAGCTTGAGGTGGCGCGACAGTCGGGGCTGGGACTGGCCGAGGATCTCGGTGAAATCGGTGACGCAGAACGCCCCCCGCGCGGCGAGCGCCAACAGCCGCAGCCGGGTCGGCTCGGCGGCGGCACGGAGGGTTGTGAGCAGCGCTTCCACCACTTGCTAGTGACATAAACATATCCTTATGTCCAGTCATGCCGTGGTCGATCGACGCTCGAGTCCCTGTCGCGTTCCGAGCCGCTGCCGCGTTCGCGCCAGAGGTCGCGCTGCTGCTGGAGGGCGACCGGCCGGCGCCGGAGGGCGCGGTCGTCGCGCGCTTCTCGCCGGACCTGGGTCAGTCCGATCTTGCCGGCCATGGCGCGGATTGCGCGTGCTGCGTCCCCCGCGGCGCGGTGGCGCAGGCACTCGGACAGCTCTTCCTGGCGCGCGCTCGAGGCGAGGTGAGCTTCTTTCGTTCGGTGATCGTGGTCTGCGGCGCGGCCGGACACGCCGAAGTGCTGGCCGCGCTGGCAACCGACCCGGTGGTGAGCGCCCGCTTCCGGCTCGCGGAGTAGCCGGGCCTAGTCCGGCACGTTCGCGTCGCCGGGGCCAAGCGCACGCTGCATGAACACCACGTCCAGCCAGCGTCCGAATTTCACCCCCGCGGCGTGGAGCGTGCCGACGATGCGGAAGCCGAGGCTGGAATGCACGCCGATTGAGCCGGCATTCTCGGAATCGCCGATGACGGCGATCATCTGGCGGAAGCCGCGCGCCTGCGCGTCCTCGATTAGCTCGGCCACGAGCTGCTTGCCGACGCCCTGGCCGCGCACGTCCTGGCGCACATAGACGCTGTTCTCCACCGCGTGACGGTAGGCGGAACGGTCGCGGAACTGCGAGTAATAGGCGAAGCCGAGCACTCCCGTCGCGTCCGTCGCCACCAGCCAGGCCCAGCCGCGCCCGGTGCCGTGGCGAAAGCGCGCGGTCATCTCCTCGACGGAGGGCGGGATCTCCTCGAACGTGCCGGTCCCGGTGAGGACATGGTGGGCGTAGACCGATTGGATCTCGGCAAGGTCGGCTTCATCGGCGTGACGGATGTTCATGGCGTGCCGGTGCGAGTGATGGGGCGGATACACTGCATAGCCCCACTCCCGCCAGCGGCCAAATGGGGGGTAATGGTTGCCCCCGATTGCCCCAATTCACCGGGCCTTAACCAAAACGGGGGCGTAATCGGGCGGCAGGCGGCTGATAACGGGGTAGCAATGACGCGAGCGGCGGCGGAGATGTCGATTTTCCGTGGGCGAAACATACGATTATTTGATATTGCTGGTCGCCGCCGTCATACTCCGACCCACAATCCGCCGCGAGCGGACGGGCCGATTTGATTTGAATCGACAGGGCCGGGACGAATCCCGTAACCCGACACGTCGCTCTAGGGGGAATATTGGTGGATATCTCGAACGACGAGACCCTGGGCGTGGTGCGGTCAGGCCCAGACGTCGCCTCGTCCGACGCCGATCGCCTGGAATCCGCGTCGATGCCCCCGGTCGAGGCGCGGCTGCAGGCATTGATCGTCGCCGCGCGGTTCTATGGCATGGAGCTGGACCCAGGCGAGTACCCCCGCACCAAGGGCGAGACGGTGCCCTCGGCGGCGTCGCTTTCCGCGTGGGCGCAGAGTTCGGGGATGTGGGCGCGCGCGGTCCGGCTGCGCTGGCGCCAGCTGCTCCGGTTCCAGGATGTCGGCCCTGTCGTGCTGCTGTTCGCAGACGGCAGCGCGGGGCTGCTGACCGGGGTTAACCAGACGCAGAACGTGGTCTTCCTGCAGGACCCCGAGCGGCCGAGCAGCGAGCCGCCGGTCGCGGTGGACGAGCTTCGGCTTGCCCAGGTGTGGGCGGGCGAGGCGGTGCTAATCCGCTCACAGCGTGGCGTGACGGATGACGACGCGCCGTTCAACCTCCGCTGGCTGGCCGGTCTCGTGCTGCAGGAGAAGCGCACGCTGCGCGACATCGGCTTCGCATCGCTCACCCTGAGCTTCCTGACGATCTTTCCGCCGCTCTTGGTCATGACGGTGGTCGACAAGGTGCTGACCCACCACAGCTACGCCACGCTGGCGATGCTCGCGACCTTGCTCGGCATCGCCGCCGCCTATGAGGCGCTGCTCGGCTACGCGCGCCGGCTGATCGTGCTGGTGGTGGGAATGCGGCTCGACACGCGGCTGCACCTGCACATCTTTGGCCGCCTGCTGCGCTTGCCGCTCGACTATTTCGAGCGCCATCCGGCCGGCGAGACCATGCACAAGATCACCTCGGTGTACAAGGTCCGCGATTTTCTCACGGGCAAGCTGCTGACTACCTTCCTCGACCTCATCACGCTGCTCGTGCTGATCCCGTTCCTGTTCTATCTCAATGCCACGCTGGCCTGGATGGTGCTCGCTGGGTCGATGCTGATCGCCCTGGTGATCCTCGCCTATCTCCGCCCGCTGCGGGTGATCTTCAACAAGGTCGTGCAGGCCGAGACCAACAAGGCCTCGGCGCTCGGCGAGACGATCTTCGGCGTCAAGACGGTGAAGTCCCTGGCACTCGAGCCGCAGCGCCGGGCGGTGTGGGACGAGTGTGTCGCCGAGGTCGGCAAGTGGCGCATGGCGTTCGGCAAACTGTCGAACTGGCCGCAGACCATCGTGACGCCGATCGAGCGGTTCATGTCGATCGGCATCGTGCTGATCGGCGCCTACATGGCGTTGTCGGATCGCACCGGCTACGCGGTCGGCGGCTTGTTCGCGTTCATGATGCTGTCGATGCGCGTCGCCCAGCCGCTGGTCGGGCTGGCCAAGCTGATCGAGGATTACGAGGAGGTCGGTGCCGCGATCGGCGAGGCCGCCTCGGTCCTGAACCGCCCGATGGAGACCAACACCGCCGGCGGCGGCCTCCGCCCGCGCTTCACCGGCGCGATCAGCTACGACGACGTGACGTTCACCTACGGCGGCACCAAAATTCCGGCGCTGGACCGCGTGACGTTCTCGGTTCCGGCGGGCACGATGCTCGGCGTCGTGGGGCGCAGCGGCTCGGGCAAATCGACGCTGACCCGCCTGCTGCAGGGCATCAACCGCGACTATAGCGGCTTCCTCAAGATCGAC
>DATIMU010000172.1:0-3582 GCA_035475015.1 Acetobacteraceae bacterium | reverse complement strand
GCTCCGCCCTCGGGCGCTCGGCCGCCACCCGGTCCGAGACCGGACGCGGCGCGCGCGGTGCCGCGGGCAGCGTGCCGGCGACGAAGCGCGCATGGAGCGCGGCGAGCCGCCGCTGGACGCCCGTGAGATAGTGCCCGAGCGGCAAGATGAGCGGCGCCACCTCGTGGCGCCACAGCACGATCCCGCCGATGGTCAGCTTGATATGGTTGATGAAGAGGACGAAGCGGGGCATCAGGCTGGTTGGGGAGGAGAGGGCGACAGCGGACATGGGGAGAACGTAAAGTTAGTGAGCAAAAATGTCAAAACAAAACCGCGTCCGCCTCGTCCGCCACCGCGGGCGACTCGCGCGAGATCGCCAGCCGCGTATCATGGCGCCCCGTTCACCCGTTGAGTTCGCATTGCCCACGCCCACCCGATCCCCCCTGTTCTACGGCTGGCGCGTCGTCGCGGTGTGTTTCGTGGCGGCGGTGTTTACCTGGGGCTTTGGCGTGTTCGGCGCCAGCGTCTATCTCAGCGAGGTCACTCGGCTGCACGGCTGGTCGGTGTCGCTCGTCTCCGGGGCGATCACCGCGTTCTACCTGAGCAACGCCCTGTCCCTCACCGCGGTCGGCAGCGCCGTCGACCGCTTCGGATCGCGGCCGGTGTTCATCGCCGGGGCAACGGCGCTCGGCCTCGGGGTCGCCAGCGTCGGGCAGGTCGCCTCGGTCTGGCAGCTCTACGCCGCGTTCGTGCTGATGGGCCTGGGATACGCCTCGCTGTCGCTCACCGGGCTCACCGCGACCATCGCGCCGTGGTTCGAGCGGCACCAAGGGCGCAGCGTGGCGCTCGCGCTGATGGGTGCGAGCTTCGGGGCGATGCTGGTGGTGCCGCTGCTCGTGCTGGCGATCGGGCGCTTTGGCTTCGCCGCCACCGTGCTGGGCGGCGGCGGCCTGACCATCGCGGTGATGGTGCCGCTGGCAGCCGTGGTTTTGCGCTACCGGGGGCCGGCGGAGCTTGGGCTGGCGCGCGACGGCGACGCCGCGCCGGCCGCCCGCGCCGCCGAGGCCGATGCCGCGCCCGTCGCGCGCTGGAGCCGCGCCTCGGCGATGGCGACCCTCGCCTTCTGGAGCGCCGCCATCGGCTTCGCGATGGGCCTCACGGTGCAGGTCGGGTTCCTCACGCATCACGTCAAGCTGGCCGAACCGACCCTCGGCACGGTCGGCGCCGGCTGGCTGGTCAGCGCGACCGGCCTTGCCGGCGTGCTCGGGCGGCTGTGGCTCGCACGCGTCGCCGACCGGGTGGATTTGCGCCGCTACACCGCCGCCATCCTGGCGACGCAGGCCCTCATGCTGGGACTGATCGCGCTGCTGCCGAACGCGGCGGCGCTGATCGGCGGCAGCCTCGTCTACGGGTTCTGCCTCGGCCAGATCACCACGCTGTCGCCCATCGTGGTGCGGCGCGAGTTCGGCGCGGCGTCGTTCGGCACGATCTACAGCGTCTCGGCCACCGTCATCGCGCTCAGCTCCGCCTTCGGGCCGGGCCTCTACGGGGTGCTGCACGACCTCGCCGGCGGCTATGGCCCGGTGCTCGGAACCGCCGCCGGCGTTGAGTTCGCGGCGATGGCGACGATCCTCGTCGGTCGCCCCCCGGCCACGGACCCGGTCGGCCCCACTCCCAGCCGGGTCCGCACCTAGCATCAGCCCGGCGCAGTGAAAGCCCGGCGCAGTGAAAGTGGCGGCGTGGTCAGTCCGCGCGCTACGCCGCGCGGGCGGGCTTGAGCTCGAGCGCGTGCAGAAAGCCGTGCGCCCAGCTCGATGCGGTGTTGCGCCGCACCGCCTCGTCCATCCGCCGCCACCGCTCGCGGCGTTCCTCGGGCGGCATGGTGAGCGCCTGGTGCAGCGCCTCCGCCGTCTCGTCGGGATCGTACGGATTGACCATCACCGCGTCGACCAGCTCGTTGGCGGCACCGGCGAAGCGGGAGAGCACGAGGGCGCCGGGGTCGTCGGGGTTCTGCGCCGCGACGTACTCCTTGGCGACCAGGTTCATGCCGTCGGCCAGCGGCGTCACCAGCCCGACCCGGGCGTAGCGGTAGAAGCCCGCCAGCGTGTTGCGCGCCACCGCGCGGGTCATGTATCGCAGCGGCACCCAATCGAACTCGCCGTGCTCGCCGTTGATGCGCCCGGCCAGCTCGTCGAGCTCGCGGCGCAGCGTGCGGTACTGCGCCACGTCGCCGCGCGACACCGGCGCGATCTGCATCATCGTCACGTTCTTGCGGTGCTCGGGGAAGCGGCGCAGCAGCTGCGCGTAGCCGCGGAACCGCTGCGGCAGGCCCTTCGAGTAGTCGAGCCGATCGACGCCGAGGATCAGCGCACGGTCGGTCAGGCTCTCGTGCAGGCGCACGGCGTCGGGTGTGCTCTCGGCGCGCCGCGCCGCGCCGGCGAAGGTCTCGGGGTCGATGCCGATCGGAAAAGGGCGGGCGCGGGCGCGCAGATTGTGCGCCGCCAGCGAGGCGTTGAGGTTGTCGGCGTCCTGCTGCACCTGCACGCCGAGCACGTCGTAGGCGGTGAAGTTGCGCAGCAGATCGTCGCCCTGCGGCAGGCTGTCGAACAATTGCGGCGTCGGGAACGGCACATGCAGGAAAAAGCCGATGCGGCAGGTGACGCCGAGCGCCCGCAGATCGCGGCCCAGCGGGATCAGGTGATAGTCGTGCACCCAGACGATGTCGTCGGGCCGCAGCAGGGGGGCGAGCGCCTCGGCGAACTGACGGTTGACCGCGCGGTAGGCCAGCAGGTCGGCGCGGTGGAATTGCGCGAGGCCCATGCGCGAGTGCAGCAGCGGCCATAGCATCCCGTTGGAGAAACCCTGGTAGTAGCCGCGATACTCGGCCTCGGGGATGTCGACGGTGGCGAAGCTGACGCGGCCCACCTTGGACCGATGCGGCTCCTGGCGCGTGCCCGTGGCACCCGACCAGCCGAACCACAGCGTGTCGTGGTCGCGGATCGCGTCGCGCAAGGCGATCGCCAGCCCGCCCGCGAGCTGGCCGCGCTCGCGCGGCGGCGGCACGCGGTTGGAGACGATCACAAGCCGGGCCATGCACCGGTCTCCGCTGCCCGCGCGAGCCAGGCGCGCACGGCCGTGGGATTGCCGAACACCTCCGGGACGCGCAGCCCCGCGCCGCCGAGCTTGCGGGCCGCGATGATGGCGTCCTCGTCGGTCACGTCGTCGCCGATGAACAGCGGCAGCCGGCCGGCGAAGGGGGGGTTGCGCATCAGCGCGGCAACCGCCGTGCCCTTGTCGGCGCCGGCGGGCCGCACCTCCCACGCCTTGCGCGCCGGCAGCAGCACGAAGGCGGGCGAGCCGCCGAGCAGCTCGGTCAGCGCGTCCCGCAGCAGCGGGCCGAGTTCGGGGACAGCGCGATAGTGCAGCACGAAGCCATGCTGCTTGGTCTCCAGCAGAACCCCGGGATGCGCCTCCGACAGCCGCGCCGCCCGGCGTACCCAGGCGGGATCGGGGCTGGCCAGCGGCGCCCGCTCCACCTCGGCGGCCGGCCGGTGGCGGATCGCCCCGCCATGCTCGCCGGCCAGCGCGAACGGCGCGTCGCCG
>DATIMU010000171.1:0-1554 GCA_035475015.1 Acetobacteraceae bacterium | reverse complement strand
GATGACGGCGCGGATGGCGAACGGCGTGATGCAGCCCAACGGCTCGATGATGGTCGAGCCGCGCATGGACGCCGACAGCGTCGCCCGCTCCGTGCTGCTGATGGCCAATCTGCCGCGCGACGCCAACATCCAGTTCCTGATGGTGGCCGCCGACAAGATGCCGTTCGCCGGGCGCGGATAGAAGCGACGCTCAGTAGGAGCCGGTGGTGGACGCCGGCAACGGGGCGCGCTCGGCGGGCGCGCCTGTCGTTGCCGTCGTAGGCGCAGGCGTGCCGGATTGGGCGGCGCAGGCCGCCACCAGCAGCAATCCGGCGAAGCCGAGCGCTCGAATGGCGATGCGGCGCATGAATTTCTCCTCAGTAGCCGCCGCCACCGCCGCCACCCCCACCACCCGCCGCGGCCGGCGGCGCGATCGGCGTGACGTCGGCTCGCGGCGCCGATTGCGCACAGGCCGCGAGCAGCGGGAGAAGAAGACCCAGGGTAACAATCGTACGTCGTTTCATCCGTTGGACTCCAGGCAGTTCATGTCATTGCCCAAGTCGAACGCCTGAAGCCGCGATTTATTCCCGTGAGCAGCTACAGCAACGCCTGCGCGCAGGCGTCGAGGATCGCGTCGGCGTCGATGCCGTATTCCCGGTAGAGATCGGGAATATCGCCGCTCTGGCCGAAGCGATCGGGGCCGAGCGGGATGACGCGCTGGCCGCGCACCGCGCCGAGCCAGGCGTGGCTGGCGGGATGGCCGTCGAGCGCCGTGACCAGCGCCGCGCCGGGTGCGAGCGGCGCCAGCATCCGCTCGATATGCGACGGCACGGCGCCTGATCCGTTGCGGCGCTGGCGCAGCGACGCGGTCCAGCCGGCGTGCAGCCGGTCGGGACTGGTGATCGCCAGCAGGCCGGCGCGCGGCTCCTCCTCGCGCAGGGTGGCGAACGCCGCTTCCGCCTCCGGTGCGACCGGCCCCTGATACGCGACGGCGATCGGCGCGCCATCGGCCGGCGGCACGATCCAGTGCGCGCCGGCGATCACGGCGGCCGGGTCGAGCGTGCGCTCCGGCTGCGGCAACTGGCGGGTGGAGAGGCGCAGCCAGACCGCCGAGCCGTCCGGCTTCTGCATGTGGTCGAAGGCGTGGCGCAGCAGGATCGCCAGCTCGTCCACATGGGTCGGCTCGAAGCTCGCCAGCCGATCCGCCGCCATGCCGATCAGCGGGGTATTGATGGATTGGTGCTGGCCGCCCTCCGGCGCGAGCGTCAGCCCCGATGGCGTCGAGACCAGCAAAAAGCGCGCATCCTGATAACAGGCGTAGAGCAGAGCATCGAGGCCGCGATTGACGAACGGATCGTACACCGTGCCGACCGGCAGCAGTCGGGCGCCGTCGAGCCCGGTGGTCAGCCCCGCCGCGCCGAGCAGGAGAAAAAGGTTCTGCTCGGCGATGCCGAGTTCGATGTGCTGCCCCTTCGGGCTCATGCCCCAACGCTGCGCGCTGGCCAGCTTGGCGTCGCGGAACACGTCGTTGCGGGTGTGGCGATCGAAGATGCCGCGCCGGTTCACCCACGGGCC
>DATIMU010000170.1:0-2732 GCA_035475015.1 Acetobacteraceae bacterium | reverse complement strand
GGGCGCTTGATGTTCCGCTTCTACGACACGACCGCGGGGCGCGTGCTGATCGACGGGCAGGACATCCGCGACATCACACAGGACAGCCTGCGCGCCGCGATCGGCGTGGTGCCGCAGGACACCGTGCTGTTCAACGACACGATCCGCTACAACATCGCCTATGGCCGCCCGGGTGCGACGCAGGCCGAGGTCGAGCAGGCGGCGCGGGCGGCGCAGGTGCATGATTTCGTGCTGCGCCTGCCGGAGGGCTACGACACGCGGGTCGGCGAGCGCGGGCTCAAGCTGTCGGGCGGCGAGAAGCAGCGCGTCGCCATCGCGCGGACGCTGCTCAAGGACCCGCGCATCCTGATCCTCGACGAGGCGACCAGCGCGCTCGACACCGGCACCGAGCAGGACATCCAGGCCGCGCTGCGCACGGTGGCGCGGCATCGCACCACGCTGGTGATCGCGCATCGCCTGTCCACCGTGGTCGATGCGGACGAAATCATCGTGCTCGAGGACGGGCTGGTCGCCGAGCGCGGTACGCACGCGGCGCTGCTGGCGCATGGCGGGCGCTATGCCTGGATGTGGAATTTGCAGGCCGAGCAGTCGGGCGAGGTAGAGTTGGCGGCGAACTGATGCCGGACCCGTCGGACAGGGTGGGGCCCGGACATGACAGGGGAGCCTGCGACATGCGATGGACGCCTCGCACGATCCTGGCGGTTTGCCTGCTGTCGGCCGCCGCGGCCCCGGCACAAGCCGCGCCCGCGCCCCTGCCGGCGCCCGCGCCCGCGCCCGCGCCGACAGACACGGCCGAGGCCCAGGCGCTCGCATTGATCAAGGAGCAGAGCGCGGGGGGCGACATTCTGGGCGGCCTGCGCCAGCGGCTGATTTCCCTGCTTGTGCAACGCTGGGATGCCACCCCCAAGCAGGCCACCGAGGCCGTCGACAAGATCGTCATGCCGGATTTCAAGGCGCGCCTGCCGCGACTGGAGGCAAGGCTCGAGCGCGTCTGGACCCTCCGGTTCACCGCCGACGAGCTGCGCCAGATACGGGCATCTCTCGTAGATGGCTCGCCGGGCGGCCAGGAACGGTTCGCGCAGTCGGATCTCGGTCGGAAATATCTGGCGGAGAGGGCGGAGATCGACCGGGAGAGCGACGTGGAGTGGCGCGAGTGGGGGCCGCCCATCGCGCAGGAGGCGTTCGCTCGCCATGTCGCCGAGATCAAGGCGATGGGCATCGACCTTTCCAAGGCCGAATGAGATGAGGTGCAGCAATGACCGACGACCGCGATGACGCCCCGCCGCCGGCCGATCTCAGCCACGCGGGCGCGGTGATCGACAAGGCGATCGAGTACATGATCGGCCAGAATATCGGCTCGCTGGCGATCGCCTCGGCCCTGCTCGGCGGCTCGCTCGCGCTGCTCGCCCGCAGCATGGACGAGGAGGCGATCATCCGTATCCTGGACAACGCCATCGCCAGCGTGCGCGCGGGCGAGCTGCGCCGGATGGCCGATCCCCCGCCTTGATCTCCGCGCCTTGATCCCCGTGCCTTGACCTCGGCCGGCCATTTCGCCATAACCCCGCCTCCCATCCCCGCTTTATCCCATTGGACCGAGGGTTTCCTGCGATGTCCCGCCGCTGCCAGATCACGGGCAAGGGCGTCCTGACGGGCAACAACGTCAGCCACGCCAACAACAAGACCCGTCGCCGCTTCCTGCCCAACCTGCAGGAAATCTCGCTGCTGTCCGACATCCTGGGCGCCAGCGTGCGGATGCGGATCTCCACCCGCGCGATCCGCACGGTGGAGCACAATGGCGGGATCGACGCCTACCTGCTCGGCACGCCGAACAGCCGGTTGCCGGAGGAGGCGCGGGTCGTCAAGCGCCGCATCCTGCGCGCCCGGGTCAAGCGCGGCGCCGCCGTGGCGGCGGGCTGAGGCGGCTTCTCGCGCAGCCGTGACGGCCAAGGCCCGCCTCGGCGGGCCTTTTTGCTGGGATCATCATTTCGGTCGGCGTTAACCTCCGGTTTGAATACAGAGCATAGTCTCTGCGGATGGGACCGATCACGCTGATCCTCGCTGGCCTCGCTGTATTCGCCTGTGGCTCAACGGCGATGCTGCTTCTCCGAAATCGCGGCCAGCGACGCGCGCTGGGGACGATCGCCGCGCAGCGGGACCGCGCGCTCGCCGCCGAGGCCGCCAGCACGCGGCTGCTGCGGCTGTCCGCCACCGAGTTGCGCGAGACCGCGCTGACCCTGCTCGGCCACACCGATCGGTTGCGCGCTCAGGATTGCGGCTCGGCGGCTTCTCATGCCACGGCGATCGCCGCCGTCACGGCGCGGGTGCTGAACCTCGCCGACGACCTGCAGGACAGCGCGATTCCCGGCGCCGAGACCCGCGTGATCCGCGACGAGCCGCTGGTCGCGGGGCCGTTGCTGCGGGACGCGATCGCCGCGGTCTCGGCGACGCTCGACCCCAGCCGGCGCCACTGGCGCGTGGCGCCGGAACTGCTGGAACTGACCCTGATCGCCGACCGCCGGGCGCTGTCGCAGATCCTGCTGCGGGTGCTGGGCAACGCGGCGCGGTTCACCCGCGATGAGGACTGGATCGACCTGGCGCTCGAGCGGCATGAGGAGGGCGTGGCCCTGGTGGTCGCCGATGAGGGGGCCGGGCTCGCCGCGATGGCGGGGACGCCCGAGCCCGCGCCGAGCAACAGTCGCGGCATCGGCCTCGGACTGTCGCTGGCGCGCGTG
>DATIMU010000169.1:0-6542 GCA_035475015.1 Acetobacteraceae bacterium | reverse complement strand
GATGGCGCCGATCGACTTCCAGGACTTCATGGCGTCCAAGGAGATGCGCCGCGAATCATGGCGCCGCAAATTCGGCATGGAGCCGACCATGCGCGCCGCCGAACCCAATCGCGGCCATCGCGCCGTCGCCAATCTCGTGCGCCGGGGAAAAGTCTCCGTCGTCATCACGCAGAACATCGACGGGCTGCACCAGGCATCCGGCGTGCCGGACAACAAGGTCATCGAACTGCACGGCAACTCGACCTACGCGCATTGCCTCGATTGCGGCCAGCGCTACGAGATCGACGACATCCGCGCCGCCTTCGAGCAGGACGAGGAGCCGCCGCTCTGCGCCGCTTGCGAGGGCTACGTGAAGACCGCCACCATCTCCTTCGGCCAGGCGATGCCGGAGGCGGCAATGCAGCGCGCGCAACTCGAGACGATGGCGGCCGATCTGTTCCTCAGCATCGGCTCCTCGCTCGTGGTCTATCCGGCGGCCGGCTTCCCCGAGGTCGCGAAACGCAACGGGGCACGGCTGGTCATTCTCAATCGCGAGCCGACCGGGCTCGATGCCATCGCCGATCTGGTGCTGAACCGCGAGATCGGCGACACGCTCGGCGCGGCGGCGGACGTGAACTGACAACGGGGAACATCCATGCCGAAGCTCGATCGGAACGGAGTGAACATCCACTACGAGGAACACGGGAACGGCGTACCCATCCTGTTGAGCCACGGCTACAGCGCCACTAGCCGGATGTGGGACGATCAGGTCGCCGCGCTCAAGGACCGCTACCGCGTCATCACCTGGGACATGCGCGGCCACGGCCAATCCGACTATCCGGCGAACCCGGATGAATATTCCGAGCGGCACACGGTCGACGACATGGCGGCGATCCTCCGCGCCTTGGGGATCGCGCGCGCGGTGATCGGTGGCTTGTCACTCGGCGGCGTGATGTCGCTCGGCTTCCACGCCGCCTATCCCGCGATGACGCGCGCGCTGATGCTGTTCGACACCGGCCCGGGCTTCCGCAACGCCGAGGCGCGCCAAGCCTGGAACGAGCAATCCCTGCGCCGCGCCGAACAACTGGAGCAGCGCGGGCTCGCCGCCGTCAACCGCAGCGACGAGGTGCGGCTCGGCGAGCACCGCTCGGCCGACGGTCTCGCGCGGGCGGCGCGCGGCATGTTGACGCAGGTTGACGATCACCTCATCCGCTCGCTGCCCGGGATAAAAGTCCCGACATTGGTGCTCGTCGGCTCGGAGGACACCAACTTCCTCGCGGCGACCGACTACATGGCTGCGAAGATCCCCGACGCCGTTAAGGTTGTCATTCCGAACGCGGGACACGCGGCAAACTTGCATCAGCCAGGGGCTTTCAACCGCGCCATGACGGAGTTCCTCGGCGGATTGCCTGCCGCGTAGCCGTGCGAGCCGCCCTCCGGTTTTCGTTTTGACACCATAGCAAGTCGGTCTATGGTGCGGCCGCGCCGCTGGGCGCGACCGGAGGGGGCAGTGAGCAGGATGCGCGATCCCGGTTGGGCGCCGCGCCGCGGCCGGTCGCGGATCGCCGACGGCCGGCACCGCGTCGGCGAGCCGCGCCTCTCGCACGTTCCGGGCCGGCCGACGGAAACCTGCCCCGCCTGCAACGCCGCGACCCCGCCCGAGGCGCGGTTCTGCCCGCAATGCGGATCGGGCCTGCGGATCGTCGACAGTGCCGTGGCGCAGCCGATGGCCGAGCGGCGACAGCTTACGGTCGTGTTTTGCGATCTGGTCGGGTCGAGCGAGCTCGCGACGCGGCTCGATCCCGAAGATCTCGCCAAACTGATCGGACGCTTCCATCGCTGCGTGGCGGAAACGGTGGGACGATACGGCGGCTTCTTCGCCCGCCCGATGGGCGACGGCGCACTGGTGTTCTTCGGCTTCCCGCAAGCTCACGAGGATGATGCGGAACGCGCCGTCCGCGCCAGCTTGGCGACGGTCGAGGCGGTGGCCGCGATCGAGGGACAGGACGGCCAGGCGCTGCACGTCAAGATCGGCATCGCGACCGGCGTCGCGATCGTCGGCGATCTCGTCAACGCCGGCAGCGATCGCGGGCTGGACGCGAGCGGAGAGGCGCCCAATCTCGCGGCACGGTTGCAGGCGCTCGCCCAACCGGACACGGTTCTCGTCGCCGAGAACGTCCGGCGTCTGGTGGGTCATCTGTTCGTCTATCGCGAGCTTGGGCGTCAGGTCCTGAAGGGGTGGGAGGCGCCGGTCGAGGTCGCGCAGGTGCTGCGACCGGCGGCGAACCCCAGCCGTTTCGATGCCCGCACCAATCACCGTCTCACGCCGCTCGTCGGTCGGGACGTGGAGGTGGACCGCATGGCGGCGTCCTGGCGCCACGCGCGGGCGGGCGCCGGGCGCGTGGTGCTCGTCACCGGCGAGCCGGGGATCGGCAAGTCGCGCCTCGTCGCCGAGTTGCTGGCCAGGACCGTGCTGGAACCGCAGGCGCGGCTGCGCTGCTTCTGCTTCGCGCACCAGCAAGGCGTCGCGCTGTATCCCTTCATCCAGCATATCGAGCACATCGCCGGGCTGGCGCCGGAAGACCCGCCCGAGTTGCGCAAGACCAAGCTCGAATCGGTCCTGAGCGACGCGCCGGAAGATGAGTTCGCGCTGATCGCGAATCTGCTGATGGTGCCGTTCGATCGCCGCTCGCCGGTCATGCAGTCGACGATGAAGCGCCGCCACGACCGGACGCTCGGGACGCTGCTCAACTGGCTGGTCCGCAGCAGCCTGCGTCGCCCGGTGCTGGCGGTCGTGGAAGACGCGCACTGGGCCGATCCGAGCAGCGTGGAATTGCTGCGCCTCATGGCCGCGCGCGCGCCCTCGCTGCCGCTGTTGCTGGTCGTCACCGCGCGGCCCGAGTTCAAGCCGGACTGGGCCGGCGGCGACCACGTCGAACGGATCGTGCTGTCGCCGCTGACCTCGCGCGACGGCGCGACCCTGGTGCGCGGCATGACCGGGTGCGACGCGCTCGCCCAGGATGTCGTCGAGGCGATCGTGGCGCGGTCCGACGGGGTGCCGTTGTTCCTCGAGGAAGTCACGACGGCGATGCTCGAGGCCGCGGATGGCAGCCGGGACGCGCCCTTGCGCGGCGCACCCGGCGCGGTGCCACCCTCGATCCACGCCTCGCTGCTGGCGCGCCTCGACCGCCTCGGCGCCGCTCGCGGCGTGGCCGAGGCGGCGGCGACGATCGGCCGCGAGTTCAGCGTCGATCTGCTGGAGCACGCGCTCGATAAGGGCGATGCGAACCTGCATGGCGCGATCCGCCGTCTGATCGACATGGGGCTGGTGCTGCGGGGCGGACAACCGGGCACCGGCCGGCTCCGCTTCAAGCACGCGCTGATCCAGGACACCGCCTATGGCCTGATGCTCCGCGACCGGCGGCGCTTGCTGCATGAGCGGATCGCGGAGGCGTTGGAATCCCGCTTCCCGCAAATCGCCGCCGCCGAACCGCAGATCGTGGCGCATCACTTCACCGAGGCGCGGCTGGCGGAGCGGGCGATCGCCTGGTGGTTCCGCGCCGGGACGCAATCCCTGTCGCGCGCGGCGACCTCCGAGGCGATCGCCCAGCTCAGGCGAGCCCTGGACCTCAACGCCTCGCTGCCCGAGACCGACGCGCGGCGGCGCCAGGAGCTCGACCTGCGCATCCTGCTGACCAAGGCGATCGTGGCGAGCCAGGGGCACGGATCGCCCAGCTTTGCCGCGGAATGTGCCCGGATGCGGACCCTGTGCGCCGAGCTCGGATCGCCGCCGCAACTGCTGACCGTGCTGTTCTTTCAGTGGACCGGCGTGCTGGTGCAGGCGGATTTCGTCGCGGCGCACCGTCAGGCGGACGAGTTGCGGATGTTTGCCCGCAAGCGGGACGATCGGAAGTGGGAGTTCCTCGGCTGCTACGCGGCCGGCTTCACGCAATTCCATCTCGGCGCGTTCCGCACCGCGCGCCAATTCCTGCGTCGCGCGCTGGAGCTGTTCGAGCCGGATCGCCGCGAATGCTACGGCACGGCGGGCGATCCGCGCGTTGTGCTGCACACCTATCTCGCGTGGGAGCGGATGTGCGCGGGCCGCTTCGGCGAGGGATGGGCCGCGTGCGACGCGGCGGTGAGCGAGGCAAGAACGCTCGGCCAGGCGTACTCGCTGGCGCACGCGCTCACCAAGAAGGCCCACCTGCATCTCTGCATCGGCCTGCCCGCCACCGCTTCGCCCGTCGCCGTCGAATTGCAGGCGCTGACCGACGATCACGGCATGGTCCTGTACGGCGCGTTCGCGACCTGCTTCCGGGGATGGTGCCGCGCCCTGCTCGGCGACGTACGGCAGGGGCTGGCCCTGGTGCGGCGGAGCACGGCGCTGTACCGCGACAGCGGGACACGTCTCAACCTGCCGAGCCTCTTGCGCGTCGAGGCGGAGCTGTGCGGCCTCGCGGGCGACCCGGAGGGGGGACTGGCGAAGATCGCGGAGGCCTGGGCGGTGGTGTCGGAGACGGGCGAGCGCATGGAGGAGGCGGACCTGCGCCGCACCGAAGGCGTGCTGCTCGGCCGGATAGGCGATTTCGCGCGCGCCGAGGCGGCGCTGACCATCGCGCACGATGTCGCGGCGGCACAAGGCGCGCGGCTGTTCGCGCTGCGTGCACGTACCTCGCTCGCGGAACTGATGGCCCGCCAGGCCCGCCAGGCGGAAGCCAAGGCCACGCTTGCCGGCACGCTGCGGCAATTCACCCCGGAGGGCGATGTCCCCGACGTCATGCGGGCGCGCCAGCTGCTGCGCGGGATGCGCTAGGCCGAATCGAGAGCCATACAAATCTCGTTGCAATCCGTCAATTTACTCGCTAGGTGACAGACCGGTCGTTTCGGTGACTCGCATGAGACGCCGTGCGAGAAACGGATCGGAGGAACCGGACATGCGCAAGCTCGGCCACGTTGCCCGCGATGTTGCTGGCGTGCTCGTCGTGGTTCTCATGCTGCTGCCGAGTTGCGGGCGTATCGCGCAGGGCGCGGACACGCCCTGCGATCCCGCGGCACCGCCGCGGGCGGGCATCACCTATCTCTGCCAGGGTTGGTCGGCCGACAAGGCGGAATGGTGGTACCATATCAGCCAGGGCACGGCGATCATGCCCTATGCATGGTTCATGGCGCTGGAGCAGGCGTCGGGGACAGCACCGTTCACGGCGCCCGATCACCTCGCGCGGCTCGGCTTTCTTCCCGATGCCCCAAGCAAGGACAATCCCGACGGGCTGCCGGTCGGCTTCGCCGCGCGCGAACTCGATTTCCCCTCGACGGTACCGTTCAGGCTCTACAAGGGAAAATGGATCGGCTTTGCCTGCTCGACCTGCCACACCGGGCAAGTTCGCTACAACGGCACCGAGATCCGGATCGACGGCGGGCCGTCCCACATCGACCTCGAGGCGTTCGGCAGCGATCTCGGGGACGCAATTCTCAAGATGAAGTTCGACCCAGACAAGAAGGAACGCTTCTTTCAGCGCATCGCGGCCGGCGCCGGCTCACCCGAGGAAATACGAAAGCTGGCCGACAACGTTCAGGCGTTCTTCGACGCCTTCGCAGCTCGATCACAGATGTTCGCCAACGCGCAGACTGCCTCGCCGGACCAGCCGGTCTCGGGGCTCGGGCGGCTCGACGCCGTGCAGCGCGGCGGCAACTTGATCCTGTCGGGGCCGCTCGCGGAGAGCAAGAACTACGCATCGAACAGCGCGCCCGTGCGCTACCCGGCACTGTGGGATACGCCCTATTTCGACTGGGTTCTCTATGACACGTCGATCCGCCAGCCGCTTGCCCGCCACATCGTGGAGGCCTTGGGCGTCGGCACCCCATTCGACCCGGCCACGCTGCTGACGCCGCACATCGTCCACGGGCTGCTGATGGACAACATCGTCGACGGTCACCGGGCGTTGACGAAGCTCGAATCGCCGCTCTGGCCGGAGCAGGTGCTGCCTGCCATCGATCCGCGCAAACTGGCGCGCGGCGAGTGGCTCTACAAGGACAATTGCGCCAGCTGCCACGCCCTCATCGAACGCGGGATGCACCGACCGGTCGGTTCCTCCTCGGAGGATGCCGTCAGGATCAAGGTGCCGACGGTTCCGCTTGACCTGATCGGCACCGATCCGCGCCAGGCCGCGACGCTTGCGCCCAGGATCGTTTCGCTGGAAAGGATCGGTGGGCCACGCGCTATGCTCTATACCGACGCGGTGAGAAAAGTCACAAGCGGCATCGTCGAGCAGTGGACGGCGCAGTCGGACCCGAACAAGGCGGCCGAGCAGGAGGTCGATGGCGGTCGGCCGAACGATATCCGAGGCCACTTCGTCTACCGCGCCCGGCCGCTGAACGGGGTGTGGGCGATCGCGCCCTATCTGCACAACGGCTCGGTGCCGAATCTGCACGCGCTGCTGCTGCCGCAGGCGCAGCGGCCGCCGACTTTCTGGGTCGGCAGCTATGAGTTCGACCCGGTGAATGTCGGCTTCGAATCCACCAAGCCGATCGAGCAAGGCTTCCAGTTCGACACGACGAAGCCGGGG
>DATIMU010000168.1:0-5011 GCA_035475015.1 Acetobacteraceae bacterium | reverse complement strand
TAGCCGATCAGCTGGCTCATCGCCAATGTCTCGTACACGAGCCCCTGGCCGGCGAAGGCGGCGTCGCCGTGCATCAGAAGCGCCATCACCGAGCGGCGCTCCTTCGTGTCGCCCGCCATGTCCTGCCGCGCGCGCACCTTGCCGACCACCACCGGGTCCACCGCTTCGAGATGCGAGGGATTGGGCTGCAACGACAGATGGATCTTGCGCCCGCCGACCTCGACGTCCGTGGAGGTGCCGAGATGGTATTTCACGTCGCCCGAGCCCTGCACGTCATCGGGCTTGAAGCTGGCGCCGCTGAACTCGCTGAATACCGCCGTCAGCGGCTTCTTGACGATGTTGACCAGCGTGTTGAGCCGGCCGCGATGCGGCATCCCGATAGCGACCTCGTTCACTCCGCCTTCGACGGCGACGCCGATGATTGCGTGCAGCGCGGGAATGGTGATCTCGCCGCCCTCCAGCCCGAACCGCTTCGTCGTGACGTAGCGCCGCTGGCAGAACGCCTCGAAGGCCTCGGCTTCGGTGAGTTGTCGCAGGATCGCCTCTTTCTCGCGGACACCAAACTCGGTGCGCCACGGAGCACCTTCGACCTTGCGCTGAATCCACGCCTTCTGGTCGGGATCCTGGATGTGCATGAACTCGACGCCGAGCGGGCCGCAATAGGTCTCGCGCAGGATCGACAGGATCTCGCGCGCAGTCGCGGTCTCGCGGCCGAGCACGTTGTCGATGAAGATCGGCCGGTCCATGTCGGCTTCGGTGAAGCCGTAGGTCGCCGGATCGAGCTCGGGATGCGGCTTCGGCACCTGCAGGCCGAGCGGGTCGAGCTTGGCCTCGAGATGGCCGCGCACTCGGTAGACCCGCACCAGCATCAGCGCGCGGATCGAATCGCGGATCGCGGCGTGCGCCTGCTCGACCGGGATTTCCCCCGCCGCGGGACGCGCCGCGCGCGGCGCCAAGACGGTGCCGAGCTGCGCGCCGTCGCCTCCCACATCAAAATGGCGCGGCGCCCAGGAAGCGCCGACGGCGTCCGTCAGGACCGAGCGGGATTCATCGTTCAGCGCCGAGAACAATTCGGAAAAACTCTCGTCGACCGACGCGGGATCGGCCACCCAGCGCGCGTACATGTCGGCGATGAACGCCGCGTTCGCGCCGTTGAACGCAGTGGCCAGGATGTCGACGCCTGCCATTCTCTACCTCTCTCCAATGCCGGACGGCCGCCCCTTGCAACGGCCGGGCTCAGATAGGCGTTGTCGCACGGAGCCGTGAGCACTTGGTGAAGCCCACAGGGTTGTCCCGGGCGCATACCGGTGCGCCGCCCTCACCCCAACCCTCTCCCCAGGGGAGAGGGAGAAGAAAGCCCCTCCCTCGGGGAGAGGGTTGGGTGAGGGGTCGCTAACCCTGCAACACCTTGACCATGGTACTGCCCAGCGCCGCCGGGCTGTCGGCCACATGGATGCCCGCCGAGCGCATTGCCTCCATCTTCGCGGGCGCGGTGTCGCGGCCGCCGCTGATGACCGCGCCGGCGTGGCCCATGCGGCGCCCGGGTGGGGCGGTGGCGCCGGCGATGAAGCCCACCGTCGGCTTCTTCACGGGGCTTTGGGCGAGGAACTCGGCGGCCCTGATCTCGCTCTCGCCGCCGATCTCGCCGATCATGATGATCTGCTTGGTCTCGGGGTCGGCGAGGAACATCTCCAGCACCTCGATGAAGTCCGTCCCCTTCACCGGGTCGCCGCCGATGCCGACGCAGGAACTCTGCCCGAGCCCCGCCGCCGTGGTCTGCGCCACCGCCTCGTAGGTCAGCGTGCCGGAGCGCGACACGATGCCGACGGTGCCCCGTCGGTGGATGTGGCCCGGCATGATGCCGATCTTGCAGGCCTCGGGGGTGATGACGCCGGGGCAGTTCGGCCCGATCAGCCGCGACTGCGTGCCGTCCAGCGCGCGTTTCACCCGCACCATGTCGAGCACCGGGATGCCCTCGGTGATGCAGATGATGAGCGGGACGCCGGCGTCGATCGCCTCCAGGATGGCATCGGCCGCGAAGGGCGGCGGCACGTAGATGCCGCTCGCCGTCGCACGGGTCTTGGCGACCGCCTCGCGCACCGTGTCGAACACCGGCCGGTCGAGATGGGTCGCGCCGCCCTTCCCCGGCGTGACCCCGCCCACCAGTTGCGTGCCGTAGGCGATCGCCTGCTCGGAGTGGAAGGTGCCCTGGGCGCCGGTGAAACCCTGGGTGATGACGCGGGTGTTGGCGTCGACGAGAATCGCCATGTCAGGCGGCCTCCTGCACGGCCTTGACCACCTTCCGCGCGGCATCGGCGAGGTTGTCGGCGCTGATGATTGGCAGGCCGGACTTCGCCATGATCTCCTTGCCGAGCGCGACGTTGGTGCCCTCCAGCCGCACCACCAGCGGCACGCCGAGCGAGACCTCGCGCGCCGCCGCCACCACCCCCTCGGCGATCACGTCGCAGCGCATGATGCCGCCGAAGATGTTGACCAGGATGCCCTCGACGTTGGGGTCCGACAGGATGATCTTGAACGCCGCCGTCACCCGCTCCTTGGTGGCGCCGCCACCCACGTCGAGAAAATTGGCCGGCGACGCGCCATACAGCTTGATGATGTCCATCGTCGCCATCGCCAGTCCCGCGCCGTTGACCATGCAGCCGATGGTGCCGTCGAGCGTCACGTAGTTCAGCGCGTGCTTGGCCGCCTCGAGCTCCTTGGGGTCTTCCTCCGTCTCGTCCCGCAGCTTCTCCAGCTTGGGATGGCGATACAGCGCGTTGTCGTCGAAGTTCACCTTGGCATCGAGCGCCACCACGTCGCCCGCCGCCGTGACCACCAGCGGATTGATCTCGACGATCGCGCCGTCGAGGGCGACGAAGGCCTCGTAGAGCGCCAGCACGAAGCGCGTGAAGGCGCCGACCTGCGAGTTCGCGAGGCCGAGCTCGGCGGCGAGGCGACGGGCATGGAAGGGCGAAACTCCCGAGGCCGGATCGACCGCGACCCGCAGGATCTTGCTTTCGTCGCGCGCCGCCACCTCCTCGATCTCCATGCCGCCCTCGGTCGAGGCGACGATGGTGATGCGCGACGTCGCGCGGTCCACCACCAGGGAAAGATAGAGTTCGCGCGCGATGTCGCAGCCGGCCTCGACATAGACCCGGTTCACCTTGCGCCCCGCCGGACCTGTCTGCTTGGTGACAAGGACGTGGCCAAGCATCGCCTCCGCCGCCGCCCGCGCCTCCTCCGGCGACTTCGCCAGCCGCACCCCGCCCTTGCCGGCGGGATCGTCGGCGAAATGCCCAGCACCACGGCCGCCGGCATGGATCTGCGACTTCACCACCGAGACCGGACCCGGCAGCCTGCCCGCCGCCGCCTCGGCCTCCTCGGGGGTCCAGGCGACGTATCCGTCGAGCACGGCGACCCCGTATTTCTTGAGCAGTTCCTTGGCCTGGTACTCGTGGATGTTCATCGGTTCAGGGCCTCCGGAAAGCGTCATGGCCGGGCGTAACCCGGCCATCTCTCGCCACGGACACGAATGTCCGCCTCGTGGCCGCGGATACCCGGGTTAAGCCCGGGCATGACGGTAGATGGTGCCCGGAGAGGGCGAGCATCTAGCCCACCAGCTTCCTCGATGCGTCGATCAGCTCGCGCACGGCGCCGCAGGACTTGTTGAACGCCGCCTTCTCGGCTTCGTTCAGCTCGATCTCGACGATCCGCTCGACGCCACCCGCGCCGATCACCACGGGCACGCCGACATAGAGGTCCTTGATGCCGTACTGGCCGCTCAGCATCGCGGCGCACGGAAGAACCCGCTTCTTGTCGAGGAGATAGCTCTCGGCCATCGCGATGGCCGACGCGGCCGGGGCGTAGAACGCGCTGCCGCGCTCCAGCAGCTTGACGATCTCGCCGCCGCCATTGGCCGTGCGGCTGACGATCGCGTCGATTTTTGCTTGTGTGGTCCAGCCCATCTTCACCAGGTCGGGCACCGGGATGCCGGCCACCGTCGAATAGCGGGTCAGCGGCACCATGCTGTCGCCGTGGCCGCCGAGCACGAAGGCGGTCACGTCCTCGACCGAGACGCCGAACTCGTGCGCCAGGAACAGGCGGAAGCGCGAGCTGTCGAGCACCCCCGCCATGCCGACCACCTTGTTGGCGGGCAGGCCGGATTTTTGCTGCATCACCCAGACCATCGCGTCGAGCGGGTTGGTGATGACGATGACGAAGGCGTCCGGGCAGTGCGTCTTGATGCCGTTCGCCACCTCGGCGATCACGCCGGCGTTCTTGCCGATGAGGTCGTCGCGCGACATGCCCGGCGTGCGCGGGAAGCCGGCGGTGACGATCACCACGTCGGCGCCCTTGATCGCCGCATAGTCGGAGCCGCCAGTCATCAGCGCGTCGAACCCGTCGACCGGGCCGGACTGCATGAGATCGAGCGCCTTGCCGGCGGCGACCCCGCCGAACACGTCGAACAGGACGACGTCGCCGAGCTCCTTGAGGCCGATCAGATGGGCGAGCGTGCCGCCGATATTGCCGGCGCCGACGAGGGCGATCTTGTTGCGAGCCATGAGTTTTCCTTACCGGGTCGGGAGAGCGACGCATCGCGGCCCGCCGGGCGTCCGGGCGCCCGGAAGGCGTTCGTAGCTAGCGCAGATGCAGGGGAGCAGCAAGGCGGCGGGCCAGCCGGTGCCTCGAACGGCCCACGACGACGGCCGAGCGATCATGGCTGCGACGAGCCGCCGGATGGTCAGCTATGCAGGATGGCCGCCGCTTTCGCCAATTGGCGATCAAGGGTGACCAGTTCCGCCCCCAACTGCTGGCTCAGCCAAAGATAACTCGCGTCGTAAGCGGTGAGACCTGTGCTCTCCGCCATCTTCAGGACCTCGTCCGGGTCGATCGCGTCTATCTCCAATGCAAGGCGCGCTCGCATCGCGAACGCTGCCATCAGCGGCTCGCGCAGTTCAGGATGGCGACGCATCTTCGTCAGGCACACGTTCGCCAGCTCGAAATCGAGAAG
>DATIMU010000167.1:0-10150 GCA_035475015.1 Acetobacteraceae bacterium | reverse complement strand
TGCCGTTCGAGGAGCGCCACGGCGGCTTCGGCGGCGGGCCGGTCGAGACCATGGTGGTGATGGAGGCGTTCGGGCGCGGCCTGGTGCTAGAGCCGTATCTCGCGACCGTCATCCTCGGTGGCGGCCTGATCCGCGCGGCTGGCACCGAGGAGCAGCAGGCCGCGCTGCTGCCGCAAGTCGCGGGGGGGAAACTGCTGCTCGCCTTCGCGCATGTCGAGCGGCAGTCGCGCTACGATCTGTTCGACGTCGCCACCACGGCGAAGCAGAGCGGCGACGGCTGGACGCTGGACGGCGCCAAAAGCGTGGTGCTGCACGGCGACTGCGCCGACAAGCTGCTTGTCAGTGCCCGCGTCTCCGGCAATCGACGCGACCGTGACGGGATCGGGCTTTTTCTGATTGATGCGAAGGCGGATGGCGTCGCGCGGCGGGGCTATCCGACGCAGGACGGGCTGCACGCCGCCGAGGTGACGTTGTCGGGCGTCAAGGCGGAAGCCGTGCTGGGCGAGCCTGGGCGCGCGCTGCCGGTGATGGAGCGCGTGGTGGACGAGGCGATCGCCGCGTTGAGCGCCGAGTCGGTGGGTCTGCTCGCGTCGATGCAGGAACTGACCGTCGAGTATCTGAAAACTCGCAAGCAGTTCGGCGTCACGATCGGCTCGTTTCAGGCGTTGCAGCATCGTGCGGTCGATATGTTCGTCTCGGTCGAGCAGGCGCGCAGCATGGCGCTGTTCGCCAACGTGATGGTGAGCGAGCAGGACGCGGCGGAGCGTGGGCGCGCGATGTCGGCGGCGAAGGTGCAGATCGGCCGCTCGGGCAAGCATGTCGGCGAGGAGGCGATCCAGCTGCACGGCGGTATCGGCATGACGATGGAGTACAAGGTCGGCCACTATTTTAAGCGCCAGACGATGATCGACCTGCTGTTCGGCACCGCCGATGAGCATCTGGCGAAGCTCGCGCGCATGGGCGGGCTGTTCGGCGCGGCGAAGGCGGCCTGAGCGAGGCGGGAGTTCGACCGCGAACGGGCTGCGCTGTCGAGCGCAGCCCGTCCCCGCCGGTAGGGCATGATCGTTTCACATTGAACTGCCCCGGTCGCGCCCGTCATCGCGAGCCGCTCCTTGGCGGCGTGGCGATCCATCGTGCGGGCGGCATGGATCGCTTCGTCGCAAGGGCTCCTCGCGATGACGGAGTTGCAAGGGCTTCTCGCGATGACGGAGTCGCAAGCGCTTCTCGCGATGACGGAGCGGATCAACTTGATGCAATCATGCTCTACGCGACGAGATCGACCTCGACCGCCTCGAACATCCGGTAGCGACCCTTGCCGAACTCAACTTTTCCGCGCGCGACCGGGACCAGGAAGTTGCCGCGCAGCGCGTAGCCGAACGCGACGCTTTCCGCGATCAGCCGCGCATGGCCATCGCCACCCTCGCGACCGCAATGGCGGGAGGCGCGCCGGAGGGCCGCGACGACCTCCTTCATGGTCGTCAGTTGCCGCGCCTTCACCTTGCCGCCGTCAGGCGTCGGGAGCGTCACCGGCGACGGGCCGCTGTCGAGGATCTCGAGCACGACGACGCGGGTGTCGATCAGCCGACGCATCTTGCCGGAATCGTCGATGTGCACGCGCACCTCACCGACGCCAGGCGTCAGCACCGGCAGTCCGGCGATCTCCTGCCGATAGATCACAACATGCTCGAACACCGTGGGCTCGGTCACTGGCCCGTCGCGCAGTGTGCTCCGCCCGGCGTGCAGCGCGGGAAGCACCGCCATCAGCCGCAGGCCGGCGTCGCTGCCGCCGACTGCCTTGAGCGCCGCCGCCGCTACCTCGGTTTCCGAGAGCGAGGACCGCTTCGGCCTGGCGGGGTGGCGTTCGATCATGGTGCCGCCGCCCGGAAGCACAGCGAACCGGCCCGCCTTCGTGGTCAGGCGGATGCCTTCGAGCGGGCCGTCCGACGGGACCGCGTCGGGGTCGAAACCGTGCGCCCGCAAGGCGGTCTGCACTGACGAGCGATCCGCAACGCGCGGCGCGACACGCGGGAAGCGGAGGTCGTGTGGCACGGCGAGGGACAAGCCGGCCGCCGCCGCGGGCGCGTTGCCGACCCAGCGCCACCAGTACCAATTCTGGCTCGCCGCCCCGGAATCGAAGAAGCGCTCGTTGAACAGTCGGGACGAGGCTTCGCTCGCGGTCGCGCCGCACGCCGTCGAGGCGGGCTGCTGATCGGAACCCGCGTCCAGGATCGCGTCCTGCCACGCTTGGCTGAACGAATCTCCGCTGTTCCAGTGCTTCCAGTAGTTCGAGCCGTATCCGGGATCGTCGTAGATGTTCGCGGTGGCGCCGAACAGCATCCGGATACCGCGATTGGGCACGTTCCAGGTGCGGATCGGGTTGTTCGGCGGGAACACCATGCAGCCTTCGCAGGTCGCGAGATAGAGATAGCGCAGGCGCTGGTCGCCGATCGACATCTCCGTGGAGTTGAGAAAGATCTCGCCGCCCCACTCCGATCCCAGCGGCGCGCTGTAATTCCCCGTCGACCCGTCCGTGCCGCCGTGGCCGGCGTGATAGAACACCTCGACGGAATCGCATCCATAGTTGTTCTGCCAGTCGTCGAAGCTCGGGCTGTACTGCCACCATTCGACCTGGCCGTCCTTGACCCGGAATGACGTCTGCTCGAACTGGTTGACATAGGCGAGGAAGCCGTCGGCGCTGGCGTGGGTGTTGTACGCGACCTGTCCGTCGGCATAGGTCTGCATACTCGCCGCGCCGTAGGTGTGCTGCGGCGGACCGCCGAGGGACGCCATGCGGGTCGTCGCGGCGGTGGCGAACGGGTTCTCCGGAACACGGGCGAATGTCGCAGCTCGCGCGCGTTCGACGCTCGTCTGGATGGTCATCGTCGTCTCCCCTGGATGGTTAAGTCGCGACGGCACTCGCCGGCGGTCGAACCAACGCGACCGCATTCCGTTTATAAGTCGAAACGGCACGCTCCGGTTGTGAACCGGATCACACCAGGACGATTGACGCCGACCTACCGGCCGGTATCCTTGCTGCAAAGGGAGAACGAGCCATGCTGAAGCCGATCACGCTGATGTATCCGGTGATACCGGCCAAGGACGAGGAGGAGCGCGCGGCGCTGCGGCCGATCGGGCGGGATCGCGACCGCTACCAGGCGGCGATCCATGGGATGACCGAGATCATCCAGGCGTCCGACGAGATGGGCATCTGGGGCGCGGCGACGCCCGAGCATCACTTCTGGCCCGAGGGCTACGAGGTGGCGCCGAGCCCGACCGCGACCAATGCGTATTGGCTCGCCAAGACGAAGAACATCCGCGTCGGCCCGCTGGGCTACGTGATGAGCACGCATAATCCGATCCGCGTCGCCGAGGATGTCGCGGTGATCGACCATCTCTCGCAGGGCCGCACCTTCGTCGGCTTCGCGCGCGGCTATCAGTCGCGCTGGACCAACGTGCTCGGCCAGCATTTCGGCACGCGCGCCACCAAGTCGCCCTCGGCGGCGATCTACAACGCGCAGACCGTGCAGGCGGGATTCTCCCAGGAGACGCAGCTGCAGAAGGACAAGGACGACGACGCGCATAACCGGGCGATCTTCGAGGAGAACGTCGAGCTGGTGGTGAAGGCGTGGACGCAGGAGAGTTTTACTCATAAGGGCATCAATTGGCAGGTGCCGTTTCCCTACGAGTCCGGCGTCGAGGATTGGCCGCTGGCCAAGGCGGGGGTGACGCAGAAGCTCGGCGCGCCCGGCGAGGTGGACGCGGCCGGGGTGTGGCGGCGGGCCTCGGTGGCGCCGTCGCCCTACACGCGGCCGCATCCGAAGGTGTTCGTTGCCGGCTCGGGCAGTCCCGAGACCATCGAGTTCTGCGGCAGGAATGGTTTCGTGCCGACCTATTTCGCCTCGATCGCCGCCGCCGGACCGCTATCCGAACGTTACCGCACGATCGCGGCACAGCACGGGCGCAGCTTCGCGCCGGGGCAGAACCAATGCCTCGTGCGCTGGATTCAGATCGGCCGCACCGAGGAGGAGGCGCTGGAAAAGATCCGCGCCTACGACCTCGACATCTGGAAGAATTTCTACGCCGCGATGGGGCGCCGCAAGGTCGAGGGCGACGACATCTTCGGCTCGCTGGTCAATTCCGGGCTGTTCGTGTTCGGCACGGTGGACAGCGTGCGGCGGCAACTGGTCGAGCAGTGGAAGATCCTGCCCGGCGAGCACATCGCGCTGGTTAACCACTACGCGCAGATGCCCAAGGACTCGGTGGTCGAAACGCTCGACATCTTCCAGCGCCAGATCAAGCCGGCGCTCGACGAGGTGATCGACAACGCCTTCCGGGTGGCGGCAGAGTAGCAACCGTCGTCAAAGGAGAGCGGCACATGGCACTCAACGGGCTGAACCACGTCTCCACGCGGCCGAGCGACCTGGAGGCGACCAAGGATTTCTATGTCGATGTCCTGGAACTCGAGGTCGGCCCGCGACCGACCCTGCCGTTCCCCGGCTATTGGCTCTATTGCGGCAAGAGCGCGGTGATCCACCTCATCGGCACCGAACTCGGCGGCGAGGCGGGCACGCCGCCGCCGACCGGACGGCTGGATCACATCGCCTTCGAGGGCGCCGACCTGCCGCGCGTGAAGGATCGGCTCGCGCAACACGGGATCAAGTACGACGAGCGGGAGATCGCCTCGGTCAGCCTGACGCAGCTTTTCATGCATGACCCGGACGGAGTGGCCGTCGAGATCAACTTCCCGCACGCTTGAGCGGCCGACAAGTGGCGGACTGAAGTCCGCCCTACGCCGAACCCGTAGGGCGGAATTCATTCCGCCGGCTTACTTCCGCTGCGCGCGCAATGCCGCGAGCCGGTCGTCGAGGTTCTGCGGGGCGGCGGGCTTGCCGGCGGCGGCGGCCATCGCGGCGGCGATGTTGGGGTCGTCCTGCTCGGGCTTGGTGGGCCGCAGCAGCTTCGCCTTGCTCATCGCGGCGTCGGCCGAGGCGAGGTCCTTGGCCGCCGAATCCTGCATCGCCTTCAACGCCACCGTGAGGCCGCTGGTGGTGCTGGCGAGGCCGGCTGCGCGGCGCGCCGCCTCGGACTGGCGCTCGGCCTGCTCGCGCTGCTGCGCGGCGCGGCCCATGTCGCGCTGCGCCCGCTCGAGTTCCGAGCGCGCCGATTTCAGCTTGCCGCCGGCCTCGGCGTAGGTGCTTTGCAGCATGTCGAGGAAGTCCTTGGCGTCGGCGGCGTCCTGTTTCTCGCGCTGGATCTCCGGGGACATCTGCTCGAGCATCGAGACGAGCGTGGTCAGGCTCTGCTCAAGGCTCGCCTTGCGGGTCGCGTCCGCCTCCGCGGTGATCTGGCGGTGCAGTTGCTCGGCGGCGGCCATGCGCTGATCCGACAGGGTCTGGATCGCGGCCGCCTCCTTCTGCTCGCGGTCGAAGCTCTGACGCGCCAGCGCGACCTCGCGGCCGAGCTCGTCGAGATGCTGCTCCATGGTGCGCAGCTCGGCCTCGCTGGCGGATTTCGGGTCCCAGCGCACCAGCGCCTCGATGCCGGACTCAACGGCCTGGTCCATCTTCACGCCGAACATGTTCTTGACGAATTTGAGCACGGGAGCCTCTCCTCTGGTTGCGTCAGGTCGGAACCATCGCCGCCGCGTTGATGAGTGCCACGGCGATCTGGGCGGCCGCCAGGATCAGCGCGGCCGCGACGTTGCCGGCTTCGATCATCCCGCGCAGGCGCCGCAGCATCAGGGCGACGACGCCGAGCGTGATGAGCTGGATGACCAGCGCCACCACGCCCCACACGATGATGTCGAGCAGGTAGCTGGTGGTGGCGAGCAGGGCGGCAAGGGGAATGGCGAGGCCGAGCACGGCGCCGCCGAGCACCACGCCGGCCGCGACGTTGCCCTCCGCCACCAGCTCGCGCTCGCGAAACGACGTCACCGTCATATAGATCGTCACACCGACGACGAGCAGCGCCACGGTGACGAGGAACTGCAGCAGAAGATGCGGCAGGCCGCTGCCGAGCGCGTCGACGATGCTGAAGCTGCCGGCCGGAGGTGCTGGGTTCATGACGAAAATCCGTTCAGGACGCGAAGGGGACCGAGGGCAGCGTCAGCGCCGCCGGGTTGACGTCGATGCCGGCGTGGATCTCCACCCACGCCTGGCCGCCGTCGTTGATCGCCGAGACGAGGATGTATTCGGTGTCGGGCGCGGGCGGCGCGGCGCCGGTCGGGCCGCCGTACAGCATCGCCATCACCGTGCGGTTGGTGGTGCCCTGGACGTCCTGCACGGTCTCGGTCTGCTGGCGCGGCTCGATGCGTGCGCCGCCGGGCGCCCAGACGCGCCCGTAGGTCTTGCCGTCCTTGGTCTGGAATTGCGGCCAACCGATCAGCCCTTGCGCGCGGTCCAGCCAGAAGCCCCATTCCTCCTGGCTCGCCGGCGTCACCTCGTCGATCTGCGAGAAATAGCGGCACTCGTCCGGCGTGCCCGCGCCGCCGAGATGCAGCTGGAACAGTGAGCGGCGCCCCGGCAGGTAGAGCCGATGCAGCGCGACCGCGCCGTCGGAGAGCAGCCCGACCGCCTCGACGCTGATCATCCCGCTGCCCTCCGGGGGCGTCACCTTGGTCGCGCCGGCGGCGAGCACGAAGGGCGCGGGGTCGACCGGGATGGTCATGCCGACGCGGAACCGGCTCTCGCGGCTGCCGGCGAGGCCGGGCGGCGCGGCGGTCCGGGCCGCCGCACTCGCCCGGCGGCGCATGTACCAGAGCCCGGCAAACGCGATCAGGCCGAGGATCACCACGGGGATCACCACGCCGGAGCCTCCATCCGAGCTCACCGGGCTGGCCAGGGGCGGCGGTGGCGAGCCGGGATTGCGCGGCTGGTCCTTGTCCTCGGCGAGCCGCTTGTCGAGGTCCGACAGTTGCGCGGCCAGCGCCGGGTCGTTGCGCGCCCTGCGGTCGGCGTCCTCCCGCCAGGCGCGGTAGCCGGGGTCGTTCTGGTTGTCATGGAAGAAACTGGTGCGTCCCGGTCCGTTGAGGCTGTTGAGCAATCCATACAGCAACAGGGCGTCCCACGCGCCGAAGCGGCGCTGCCCGGCGGCGTAGGGCGGAGCATAGCGCGGCCCGGTGGCCCATCCGGCGGGCGGCGGGCGGCGGGCGGGCGGCGCGTAGGCCGATCCGTTATCGGCGCCCCACGGCGATGGCCGCCGCTCGACGGCGGCGGGCGGCTGGCGCGAGGACTGGTAGTTGCGAAAGGCCTCTCCCGATTGCTGGCGCGATATGGCCCGGTCGCCACCCGAGAAGCCGCTGGTTCCCGGCGCCCCCATCGCGGGCGGCCGGTAGTAGCCGCCGCCCCCGCTGGTGCTCGGCCGCCGCACCGGCGCGCTGAAGCCGTGCGATCCGCCGCCGGGCCGCGAGTAGCCGCCACTGCCGTAGCTGCGGGCGAGTGCCGCGATGCTGCCGCCGGTCATCCCTGGCGCGGCAATCAACGCCACTTCCACCAAGGGCTGCAGCAGGATGAGCGCCAGCAGGAATCGCAGCAGGCGATAGGTCGCCTTCAAAAATCTGCCCTTCTCCGGTGGATGCCGAGGGACCGCCAAAGCCGCCGTCGTCATAGCGGATTGCGTCGCGTCCGTCGCGCGCACAACGACGGGAACTCGCGCCGCTTGGCCCCGGCTTCTCCTGGGTCGCCGCCGGCCCTAGTCTGTGCGCCGCATCGCGGACGGGGGAAGCGGCATGTTGAGTTTGGCTGGCAAGGTGGCGCTGGTGTCGGGAGCGGGATCGGTCGGTCCCGGCTGGGGCAACGGACGCGCCACCGCGACCCTGCTGGCGCGACAGGGCGCGTCGGTGTTCCTGCTCGACATCAACGAGGGTGCCGTCGAGGAGACGCGCAAGATCATCGAGGGCGAGGGCAATACCTGTGTGACACGGGTGTCCGACGCGCTCGATGCGGCGCAGGTGAAAGCCTCGGTCGACGCCTGCGTGGCGCGCTTCGGCCGCATCGACATCCTGGTCAACAACGTCGGCGGCTCGGCCCCCGGCGGGCCGGTGGAGATGTCGGAGGAAGTGTTCGATCTGCAGATCGATCAGAACCTCAAGACCGCATTCCTCGGCTGCAAATACGTGCTGCCGGTGATGGAGCAGCAGGGCAAGGGCGCCATCGTCAACATAGCCTCGGTGGCGGGATTGCGCGACCATCTCGGGCGCACGCATGTCGGCTACAGCGCGAGCAAGGCGGGGGTGATCCAGCTCTCGCGCTCGACCGGGGTGAAATACGCGCCGAAGGGCATCCGGGTGAACACAGTGGTTCCGGGGCTGATGAACACGCCGCTGGTGACGCATCGGCTCGCCCGCCAGATCGGCAACAACGACGCCGAGGCGCTGATCGCCGACCGGCACAGCCGCGTGCCGATGGGCCACATGGGCGACGGCTGGGACGTGGCGCACGCCGTCCTGTTCCTCGCCTCCGACGAGGCGCGCTTCATCACCGCGACCGAGATCGTCGTCGACGGCGGCATGATCGCCACCATTCCATAAGGGAAGACATCCATGACCGAACGCTTCGCACCACTTTCAGAAGAGAAGATGACGCCGGAGCAGAAGCGCGTCGCCCAGGGCATCGCCTCGGGTCCGCGCGGCAGCTGGCAGCGCGGCCCGTTCAAGGCGCTGCTGCGCAGCCCGGAGATCGCCGACCGGGTGCAGAAGGTCGGAGAATTCGTCCGCTTCAAGAGCTCGATCGAGCCGCGGCTGAACGAGCTGGCGATCATTCTCTGCGCGCGCAAATGGACGGCGCAGTACGAGTGGTACGCGCATCGCGAGCTGGCGATGAAGGCGGGGCTCAAGCCCGACATCGCCGACGCCATCGCCGAGGGCAAGCGGCCGGCGAACATGCAGGCGGACGAGACGGTGGTCTACGATTTCGCGCATCAGCTGCTGCACACCGGCCAGGTGAGCGATGCCGCGTTCGGCGCGGTGAAGGAAAAATTCGGCGAGCAGGGCGTGATCGACCTGATCGGCGCGGTCGGCTACTACACCATCGTTTCGTTCGTGCTGAACGTGGACCGCGTGCCGCTGCCGCCGGATGCGACGCCGCTGAAGGCGCTCTGATCGGGTCGCGATCCGGGAGAACGCCATGCCGGTGCCCGTCATCACCACGACCGATACGCCGTCGCCCGAGGCCGTCGCCGTCGTCTCCGATGGTCTCAAGGGCTACAATGTGCGACAGGTCGGTTACTGGGACGGGCGCCGGCTGGCGGTGCTGGCGAGCGATCCCGAGACCGGGGTCGTGCTCGGCGGGATCACCGGCCACACGGCGCTCGGATTGTGTTTCATCGATCTCGTGTATCTGCCCGAAGCCCTGCGCGGCGGTGGCTTGGGTGCGGAGCTTCTGCGTCGCGCCGAGGATGAGGCACGGCGGCGCGGCTGCAGGGCCGGCGTGCTGTACACGATCAGCTTCCAGGCGCCGGAGTTCTACGCGCGCCACGGCTGGGAGGAATTCGGCCGCATCGCCTGCGATCCGCCGGGAACTGCGCGGGTGTTCTTTCGCAAGCAGTTCGCCGCGCTGGAGGCGGCGGCGGAAGGGTGATCGCCTGAAGTTGGGCCATCCGCGTCATTGCGAGCGCAGGGCGGCAATCCATCGTGCCCGGAGGCGGGCGGCCGCGCGTGCGTGGGCACGATGGATCGCCGCGCTGCGCTCGCGATGACGAAGTTCTTGCCATTGTTATTCACTAACGCTATACCCCCGCACATGTCCTCCGTCGCCCTCTCCTCCCCAACCAGCCTGATGCCCCGCTTCGTCCTCTTCATCAACCACATCAAGCTGACCATCGGCGGGATCGTGCTGTGGCGACACGAGGTGGCGCCGCTGATCTTGCCGCTCGGGCACTATCTCACGGGCGTCCAGCGGCGGCTTGCCGCACTCCATGCGCGCTTCGTCGCCGGCACGCTGCCCGCGGCACCGCGCGCGCCGCGCCCGGTCTCGGACCGCGCGGCGGCGGAGCGGCCGAGGGCGGAGCCCCGGCCGTCGGGCATTCCGCCGGGGCCGGTGCTGCTGACCGTGTTCCGGATGGGGCTTGACGAGATGCTGCAGGCGCCGCTCGACGATCCCGAGATGCGGGCGCTGCTCGCCGCCTCGCCGCAGGCCGGACGGATCTTGCGGCC
>DATIMU010000166.1:0-8098 GCA_035475015.1 Acetobacteraceae bacterium | reverse complement strand
CGCGGCCCCCACCATTCGGTCTCGAGCCGCTGCCCACCGACGACGATCGAGCCTGGCCGGCTCATTGCGCCCCGCTCATGCGGGGTCGCGCAGCTTGTAGCGCTGGATCTTGCCCGTGGCGGTCTTCGGCAGGGCGTCCAGCACCTCGATCCAGCGCGGGTATTTCCACGGACCCACCTGCGTCTTGACGTGCTCCTTGAGCCGCTCGTGCAGGCCCGCGACCTCCCCGGCATCCTCCCGCAGCACCACGAAGGCCAGCGGCTTGGTCAGCCCGTCGCGGTCCTCCCGCCCGACCACCGCCGCCTCCAGCACCGCCGGATACGACACCAGCGCGCCCTCGACCTCGAACGGAGAAACCCAGATGCCACTCACCTTGAACATGTCATCGGCCCGGCCGCAGTAGCGATACATCCCGTCGGGGTCGCGGATGTAGGTGTCGCCCGTGCGCGTCCACTCTCCGGCGAAGGTGCGGCGGCTTTTCGCCCGCTGGTTCCAGTAGCCCTCGGCGGCACTCGGCCCGTTCACCAGCAACTCGCCGCTCTCCCCGTCCGCCACGTCCGCACCGGCTTCGTCCACGATGCGCACCGCATAGCCTGGGACCGGAACGCCCGACGTGCCGTAGCGCAGCCGACCGGGCTGGTTGCTGACGAAGATGTGCAGCATCTCGGTGCTGCCGATGCCGTCGAGGATGTCCACGCCGACCGTGGCCGACCAGCGCTCGCCAAGGGGCGCGGGCAGCGCCTCGCCGGCCGAGATGCAGCGGCGCAGCCTGGGCGAGCCAGCGCCTGGCCCGATCGCCGGATCGGCGAGCAGGCCCGCGTACAGCGTCGGCACGCCGCCGAACAGGGTCGGCTGGAAGCGCCGCATGGTGGCGAGCACCGCGGCCGGCGTCGGCCGCTCGGGCAGCAGTACCGCCCGCGCGCCGACCGCCAGCGGAAACGTCATGGAATTGCCCAGCCCGTAGGCGAAGAACAGCTTGGCGGCCGAGAACATCACGTCATCCGGCGCGATGCCCAGCACCTGCGCGCCATAAGTATCCGCCGTGGCGCGCAGGCTGCCGTGCAGGTGCCGCGCCCCCTTCGGCACGCCGGTGGAGCCCGACGAATACAGCCAGAACGCCACCTCGTCGGCGGACGCCGGCACCGGGTCGCCGCCCGGGTCACCGCTCGCGAGGAAGTCGGCGAACCCGACCTGCCCCAGCCCGAGGAGTTCCAGCCCGAGCAGTTCGGGCGGCGATCCGTCCGGGTTGGCGACGACGACAAGGCGCAAGTCGCGCAGCCCTTCGAGGATCGGCAGCAGCCCGGGCAGCAGCGGCGCGGAGACCACCAGCCCCTCTGCGCGGCTGTCGGCGAGGATGTAGCCGAGTTGGTCCGGCGGCAGCAGCGTGTTGACCGGAACCGGCACCACGCCGGCGCGCAGTGCGCCCCAGAACGCCGTGGGAAAATCCACCGTATCGAGCATCACCAGCGCGAGGCGCCGCTCCCGCCCGATCCCCGCGCGGCCCAGGGCCGAGGCGAAGCGGGCGGAGGCGTCGTGCAGCCCCGCATAGCTCGATGAATGCCAGGGATCGACGAAGGCGACCCGTTCGCCCCGTCCCTCATGGACATGGCGATCGACGAAGAACTCCGCCGCGTTGCCGTTCACGCTCGCCTCCTCCGCTCCGGCGCCCTGACGCGGCCGGCGCGGTTGGCCGTGCGCGAGCCTAGGCAGCCGGCGGTCCGAGCGCAACGACACGCCGCCCCAATTTGCTCGAGCCCGCGCCCTGTTGGCTTGCGCGCGCCCGCGCCGGCACGCACCATTTCCGCCGACACATGGCATCGGAGATCCCATGAGCAGCACATCGACCGAGCGCTATTTCGAGGACTACCCACCAGGCGCGGTGTTCGAGTTCGGTGAGATCGCGGTAACGGCGGAGGAAATCGTCGCATTCGCCACGCGCTACGACCCGCAGCCGATGCACACCGACCCGGCGGCGGCCGCCTCGGGCGCATTCGGCGGCCTGATCGCCAGTGGCTGGCACACCGCCGCGTTGGCGATGCGGCTGTTGACCGAGCACTTCCTCTCCGCCGCGTCGAGCATCGCTTCGCCCGGCATCGACGAACTCCGCTGGGTCCGCCCGGTGCGACCCGGCGACCGGCTCTCATTGCGCGTGACCGTGGTGGAGGCCAACCGCTCCCGCACGAGACCCGATCGCGGCATGATTCGCGGGCTCGTCGAGGTGCTCAATCAGAACGGCGAGGTGGCGATGTCGTTCAGGCCGATGAATTTGGTGCGATGCCGGCCGGGCCGCTAGCGACGCGGCGCTCCACATGCTGCCCGCGAGAAACGCTATGAGGTAGCTCACACCCCCAGAATTTTTTTGACGAAGGAGCGAGCGGCCTTAAGAAAACGGTATTCCGACCGGGCGACACTCCCCGGAGCCAGGTTGGACAGCGGAAATGTTGCGGGTCGTCGGCTGCCTTACGAATAATCATGATCCGGGCCTGGTCGTGGTCGCCGCCGCGCTCTCCGGCCTCGGCTGCTACACGGCGCTGCACATGCTGTCCCGGGCGGCCGCCTGCGCCGGGCGCGCCCGGCTGTCATGGCTTGCCGCCGCCTCCGTCGCTTTCGGGACGGGGGTTTGGGCCACGCATTTCGTTGCCATGCTGGCGTTCGATCCGGGTGTGCCGTTCAGCTTCGTGGCGAGCACGACGGCGGTATCCGTCGGCCTCGCGATCGCCTTCAGCTTCGCCGGCTTCGCGGTCCTGCTCGGGCCGTTCCCGGGCGCGGCCGGGCTGCTCGGCGGAGGCGTCACGATCGCCGCCGGGATCGGGGTGATGCACTACACCGGGATGGCCGCGCTGCGCCTGCCGGGGCTGCTGCATTATCAGATCACGATGGTCGCCGCATCGCTGATGCTCGGCCTTCTGTTCGCCGTGGCGGCCTTGGCACTGTTCCGCGCCCGCCGTCGCCTGGCCGCCGCGGCGCTGCTCTCGCTCGGCGTATGCGGCCTGCATTTCACCAGCATGGCGGCGGTCTGGATCGAGCCGACCTCGCTCGAGGCGATGCCCCTGGAAGTGCCGGCCGGGCTGCTGGCGGTCGCCGTGTCGGCCGGCGGCTTGCTTGTCATCGCAATCAGCCTCGCCGGGTCGGTGCTAGACCAGCGGCTTGCCGCGCGCGCGGTGCAGGAAGGTGAACGCTTCCGTCAGTTCGCCGGCTCCACCTTCGAGGGCATCCTGTTCGAGGCGGGCGGGGTCATCGCCGACGCCAATGCGGCGTTCGGCGAAATGATTGGCCGGGACGGCGCGGATTTCTTGGGGCACGGGCTCGCGACCGTGTTCAGCGCCGACACGGTCCGGCTGCTTGCCCCGATCGAGGACACCGGCGGCACGGCACCGGTGGAGGGCGAGCTGATCCGCCTCGACGGTGCCCGCCTGCCGGTGGAAATCCTGCGGCGCGTCATACCGGATGATGCCGGAAGCCGCGTCGTGCTCGCGGTGCGGGACATCTCGGAGCGCCTGGAAGCGCAGCGCCGCATCCAGCAGCTGGCGCATTACGATCCGCTGACCGGCCTCGCCAACCGGCTGCTGTTCCAGGACCGGCTCTCGACCGCGCTCGCCTTGGCGCAGCGCTCCGGGCAGGGCGTCGCGCTGCTCTGCCTGGATCTCGACCGTTTCAAGGCCGCGAACGACCTTCTCGGCCATCCCGCCGGAGACAAGCTGCTGGCCGAGGCGGCCGCCCGGCTCGCCGGCGCGGTCCGCGAGATGGACACGGCCGCCCGCCTGGGTGGCGACGAGTTCGCCGTCATCCAGCCGCTGACCGCACAGCCCGACGCGGCGGCCGCACTCGCCACCCGCCTGGTGATGGAGCTCAGCCGAGCCTACGAGTGGGACGGCCAGCCGGTGACGCTGGGCACCAGCATCGGCATCGCGATCTATCCGCAGGACGGGACGACGGCCGAGGCGCTGATGCAGAACGCCGACCTGGCACTCTATCGCGCGAAGCAGGATGGCGGCGGCGCCTTCCGCTTCTTCAAGCCGGAGATGGATTGGAAGCTGCAGCAGCGCCGGGCGCTCGAACGCGACCTGCGCGAGGCGGTGGCGCGCGGCGAGATGGACGTGCACTACCAGCCGCTGTTCGCCAGCGATACGCTCGATCTCGTCGGCTACGAGGCGCTGCTGCGGTGGACGCATCCGGTGCGCGGCATGGTCTCTCCCGACCAGTTCGTCCCGGTCGCCGAGGAGTGCGGGGCGATCGGCGCGCTCGGCCGCTGGGTGCTGGACATGGCCTGCGCCGAGGCGGCCTCCTGGCCGGAGCCGTTGCGCATCGCGGTGAACCTCTCGCCCGTGCAGTTCCGCCAGACCGATCTCGCCGGCATGGTCGCGACGATCCTGCACAAGCACCGGCTGGACCCCACGCGGCTCGAGCTCGAGATCACCGAGGGTGTGTTGATCGACGACGGCGAGCGCGCGCTCGCGGTGCTGCGCGGGCTCAAGGGGCTCGGCGTGCGGATCGCGCTGGACGATTTCGGCACTGGCTATTCGAGCCTCAGCTATCTCCGACGCTTCCCGTTCGATAAGATCAAGATCGACAAATCCTTCGTCCAAGGGCTCGGCGAGGACCACGACGCGGAGGCGATCGTCAGCTCGATCATCGCGATGAGCCACAGCCTCCGCCTCGACGTGACCGCCGAGGGGGTGGAGACCGAGGGCCAGCTGCTCCGGCTGCGCTCGCAGCATTGCTCGCAGGTCCAGGGCTTCCTGCTCGGTCGCCCGCACGCCGCGAACCGTCTGCACCATCGGACGCATCCGCCCGCCGAGTTCCGGGAGCCCGCCGAGGCCGTCGCGTCCTGAGCTTCGCTGGTATCGGGTGCCGCCAATCACCGTCCGCGCCGTCCTTCATCGAGCGCGCGCTCGCTGTTCGCGGCATCACCTCGTTCATCGCGAGCCGCGCCTGGACGGCGCGGCGATCAAGCTCGCCGCCACCCAATCGGCCTCCAGGACTCCTTCACCGCAAGGCCAAACGACGCGACTGCTGCTCGCGGCAGTGGTCGGCGCGTGGCCAGATTGCTCTCGCGTCTGCGTTCCGCTGCCGTAAGATGCCTGGCCGCCGATCGTGCCGGGGCCGGAGAATGCAATGGACCGAAATCTGCGCGCGATGATGCCGCTGTTCGCCGCGGTGTTCATCGACCTGTTCTCCTTCGGCCTGATGTATCCCGTCATCATCGCGCTGTTCGAGCACCCGGCGATCGAGCAGGCCTATCCGGTCGGCATCCGCGGCGTCTATCTCTCGCTCGCCTTCTCGCTGTTTCCGCTCGGCATGTTCTTCGGTGCCTCGCTGCTGGGCGACCTGTCCGATGCGTTCGGACGCAAGCGCACGCTGCTGGTCTGCATGGCCGGTCTCGCGGCGTCCTACGGGTTGATGGTGGTCGGCGTGCAGACGCGCGACCTGCTCTGGTTTCTCGGCGGCCGCCTGCTCTCCGGCCTGATGGCCGGCACCGGGCCGATCGCGCAGGCGGCGATGATGGACCGCAGCACCGAGGCCGATCGCGGACGCAACATGGCCCACGTCGTGCTGGTCAACTGCCTGGCCCTGGTCTCGGGTCCCGCTGCCGGCGGCCTGCTCGGGCATCTCGATTTCCGCGCCCCGCTGCTGTTCGCCCTCGTGCTGTGCGCCGTTGCCTTCGCCTGGATCTGGCACGGCGTGTCGCCCGTCGGAAGCCGCCCGCCAGGCGGGCCGGTGCGGCTCGGCTGGAAGAAGCCGTTTCAGATCGCCACGCGCGCCTGGCGACATCCCGCGATCCGCGACCTCGCACTCTCCTTCTTCCTGTTCCAGCTCGGCTTCGGCATCTATTACATCTACATCATGGAATTCGTGACGCGCTCTTTCGGCTTCAGCCCGTCGTGGCTCGGATTGTTCTCGGCCGTCATGGGGCTCGGCTTCGTGGCCGGCTCCACGCTCGGCTATGCGCGGGCAAAGCTCTGGCTGGCGCAGGACGGGCGCGTCGCGCAATTGGGGCTGGCAGCGTGCGCGGTGCTGATCCTGCTCGCGGCCCTGCCGGTGGGCGAGATCGCGGAATGGGCGATCGGCTTCGTGGTTGCGGTCGGCAACCTTCTCGCCTTCGTCGGGCTGCTCACCCTGATAAGCGGCGCCGCGTCACCCGAGGAGCAGGGCTGGGCGCTGGGCGTCAGCGCCTCGATGACGGCGCTTGCCTTCTTCCTCGCCGGCCTGCTCGCGGTCGTGCTGCATCTCGTCCCGCTGCCGGTGCTGATCGCCGCCGGCGGGGTCATCGTCGCGGCGGGCATTCCGCCGCTGCGCAACCGGATGCGCGCGAGCACCGCGCTGGTCCCTGCCCCGGCGGCGGACACGCCAGCCTGAACGATACGCCGAATTGAGCACGCGCGCCGGCAACCGCCCTGGGGCCGACTTCTTTCCCACTGAACCGCAGAATTCTCGCAGAGGAGGCGTTCAATGAAGACGGCCACAATGACGGCTGCGCTGGCGGCCGGCGTGCTGATCGCGGGGTCCGCGTTCGCCCAAGCCACCACCAGCCCGGGCACCAACAATCCGGCCACCTCGTCGGGGTCCGCGATGTCGCACCAGACCACGATGGGTTCCGAGACGCACGGCAGCTCGGCGATGAGCCCGCACAATTTCTCGCAAGACCAGATCAAGAGCGTGCAGGGCAAATTGCAGCAGGACGGCTACTACAAGGAAGGCAAGGTGGACGGCACCTGGGGGCCGGAAACCCATCAGGCGCTTCGGAAATTCCAGCAGGACCACAAGCTGAACGCCAACGGCGAGCTCGACCAGCAAACCCTCGCCGCACTCGGCCTTCAGGGCGGCTCCTGGAGCACGGCCGCCGGCAGCCAGTCCGGCACCTCGGCCACCAGCAGCCAGAGCGGCATGGGCAGCTCGTCGATGGGCGGCGCCTCGCCCGCGCACGCCACGTCGGGTCAGCCGAGCTCGAGCGGAGCCGGCATGAGCAACCCCGGCAGCAGCGGCGCCAAGACGCACTGACGAATCGCGGGGAGGGTCAGGCCCCTCCCCGGTCCGCCGCTATTCTCCGCTGAAATTCGGCTTGCGCTTCTCGAGGAACGCCGTCACTGCCTCGCGGTGATCCGCCGTGGAGTGCGCCAGCGCCTGCATCGAGGCGGCCATTTCGAGCAGCGTGTCCATGCGCGTCTGGCGGCCCTCGATCAGCAGCCGCTTGGTCATGCGCAGCGACGCCGCCGGGTTGACGGCGATGCGCTCGGCGAGCGCGCGGGAGGCGGCCAGCAGCTCGGCGTCCGGCACCACGCGGGAGACGAGGCCGCAGGCCAGCGCCTCCTCGGCGTTGATCGTGTCGCCGGTGAAGGCCATCTCGCACGCCTTCGAGTAACCCACCGCGCGCGGCAGCAGCCAGGCGCCGCCGTCTCCGGCGATCAGGCCGATCTTGACGAAACTCTCGGCGAAACGCGCGCTCTGCCCGGCGATGCGGATGTCGCACATGCAGGCGAGATCGAGCCCCGCGCCGATCGCCGGCCCGTTCACCGCCGCGATGATCGGCACGTCCAGCCGCTCGAAGGCGAGCGGAATGCGCTGGATGCCGTGCTTGTAGTAGCTCGGCGTCTTGACCGGCTGGCGCGCGCGGTTGTCGGTCTCCGCCGCCATCGCGCGCAAATCGCCGCCCGAGGAGAACGCATTGCCGGCGCCGGTGAGGATCGCCGCGCGCACGCTGCCGTCCGCGTTCATCCGGTCGACGGCGGCGACGATCGCGTCGACCACCTCGCGCTCCGAGATCGGGTTGCGCCGCTCGGGGCGATTGAGCGTGAGCGTGGCGATCGCGCCGTCCTGCTGGTACAGTACCGAATCCGACATTGTTTTCTCCGTATCCAAGGTCAGCGCAGCCCGAGGCCGCGTGCGATCATGCCGCGCAGGATTTCCCGTGTGCCGCCGCGCAGCGAGAAGGAGGGCGCGTGCAGCATGGTGTGCGCCAGCACGGCCGAGAAGGCGTTGGTCGAATCAGCCATGGGCTCGGCGTCGATCAGCAGCCGGGCAATCTCCGGGATCTCCTGCTCGACCAGCGCGCCGAGATCTTTTACCAGCGCCGCCTGCACCGCCGGATTTTCCCCCGCCT
>DATIMU010000165.1:0-3305 GCA_035475015.1 Acetobacteraceae bacterium | reverse complement strand
CCTGTTCGTCTATCGCGGCTTCCGCTGGACGCAGACCCTCGCCGTCATCGCCGACGCGGTGCGCAGCGCCGCCACGATCATGCTCATCATCGCCACGGCGCTGGCGTTCGGCCACTGGATGACCAGCTCCGGCATTCCCGGGCAACTGGTGAAATTCACCCTCGACAATCATTTCTCCACCTGGGAGTTCCTGCTCGCGATCAACGTGCTGCTGCTGATCCTCGGCTGCTTCCTCGAGGTGACGGCGACCTTGCTCTTGGTACTGCCGATCCTCGCTCCGGCGCTGCTGCCGCTCGGCGTCGACCCGGTGCATTTCTCCATCATCTTCACGCACAACATGGAAGTCGGGCTGGTGCATCCGCCGGTCGGACTCAATCTCTACGTCCTCTCGACGATCTCCACCGCCCCGGTCGGCGAGGTGATCCGCGGCATCCTGCCGTTCCTCATCCTGCTGCTGATCGTGCTCGGGATTATTACCTACGTCCCCTGGCTGACGCTGTGGCTGCCGAAGGCGGTGTATGGGTCCTAGCCGCGCTCAGCCCCGATAATGCACCACCAGCCACAGCGCCGGCGGCGAGGTCGAGGTCCACTCGACGCGGTGGCGCGCATGGGGCGGGATCTCGACGAAGGAGCCCGCGTCCAGGCGTCGCGGCTCGGCCTCGCCCTCGAAGCGGAGCAAGGCGGCGCCGGTCAGCAGCAGCACCCATTCCGACAATTCCTGGTCGTACCAGAACCCCGGCGGACTGGCCTGGCCCGTCGAGACGATCCGCTCGATCCGCACCGCGCGGGTGCGCAGCAGGTCGCGCAACTCCTCGCGGTCCTGCCCCTCGGGCACCTGGGAAAAAATATTGTCCAGCATGGCTACACCGCCATCGCGCGACGCTGATGCGCGCGCCCGCTCCGCGCCGTGTCCTCGCGATTGCCGGCGATCACCCGCACCCCTTCGTCGAGCCGCGCGGCAATATTGTCCGGCGTGCAGCCTTCTAGAAAGGCGACGCGGTTGCGGCGGCACGCGGCGAAAACCCGCTCTCGGGCCTCGCGCATCTCTGGCGGATACGGGTCGCGCTGCAGTTCCACATAGCCGAGCGACAGGCCGAGATCACCCGGGCCGAGCTCGGCGAAGCCGAGGCCGGGCACCGCGAGAATGGCGTCGCAATTGGCGATCCCCTCGGGGCTTTCCAGCTTCACGCCGAGCAGCAGCTCGCCTTGCGGATTGAGCGGCCACGGGTCGCAGCGCCGCATATACTCGATCGGCGACACCCCCCAGATCGGCGCCGCCGTCCCCTCCGAGCCGCGCCCGCGGGTGCCGATCCCAAGCGGCGTGCCGCCCTCGCGCACCACGCCGCGCATCCGTTCGACCGGTGTCGGCAGCGTCGTGTCCACACCCGCCGGTTGATGCGGATAACGGCAGGATTCGACGAACGCGCGCACCGCGTCGGCGCTCTCCGCCTGGCACAGCAGGATGCCGTGCACACCACGTCCCAGAATCTGCCGGAACTGCCACGCATTGAACCGCACGTTCGCCGCGTCGGTGCCGTTCACCGGCGCCTCCACGATCACCGCCGGCGTGCGATGGCCCGAGCGTGTCGGACCGCCATCCGCCATGCCGCGCATGTATTCGGCGAGCCCGCTCATGTCGAACGCGCCATGCTCCATGCCGACATTGATGTAGTCGGCCCAGGTGCCGCCATCGAGGCGGCCCTGCTCGTAGGTCAGCAAATGGCCGCTATGCGCCCCGTCGTAATAGATCGCCTGATCCTGCTCCAGCAGCTCGATCGCGCGGTTTATCCTGCCCGTCATAGCCTCCGCCCCCGCACCGGAGCGGCCAGCCTACCCCGGTCGCGGGCGGCGGCGAAGCGGCGGGTCAGAGCATCGGCCGTCCACCGGTGACGGGCAGCAATGCGCCGGTGATGTAGCTCGCCTCGCCCGAGGCCAGCAGCACGTAGGCCGGTGCCAGTTCGGCGGGCTGCCCGGCGCGGCCGATCGGCGTGTTCTTGCCGAAATTCTTCACCGCCTCCTCCGGCATCGTCGAGGGAATGAGCGGCGTCCAGATCGGCCCCGGCGCCACCGCGTTGACGCGGATGCCCTGCTTGGCCACGAGCTGCGCCAGCCCCGCGGTGAAATTGGCGATGGCGCCCTTGGTGGTCGCGTAGGCCAGCAGATGCGGCGAGGGGTCCTTGGCGTTGATCGAGGAGGTGTTGACGATGGCGCTGCCCGGCTGCATCCGCGCGATCGCCGCCTTGCACAGGTAGAACATCGCATAGATGTTGGTGCGGAACGTGCGGTCCCACTCCTCGGCACTGATATCCGCGATGCTCTCGTAGCTGCGCTGCATCGCCGCGTTGTTGACCAGGATGTCGAGCTTGCCGAACTCGCGTTCGGCCCGTTCCACGAGCGACTGACAATGCGCCTCGTCCGCCACGTCGCCCGCCACCACGATCGCGCGGCGGCCGGCCTGCTCGACCCAGCGCGCCGTCTCCTTCGCGTCCTCGTGTTCCTCGAGATACGAGATCAGCACGTCCGCACCCTCGCGCGCGAAGGCGATGGCGACGGCGCGGCCGATGCCGGAATCGGCACCGGTAATGATCGCGGCGCGTCCCGCGAGCCGGCCGCTGCCCTTGTAGGATTGCTCGCCGTGGTCCGGCGTCGGCGTCATTTCGTGCGTCTCGCCTGGCGGGGACTGCTGCTGTGGTTGTTGCGGCGGGTTGGGATGCGCGGTCTTGGGGTCTTGCGCCATCAGGGCCACTCCGGTGTGAGGATGCCCGCACTGAACAGAGTGTGCGCGTCACGGTTCGGAACGCTCGGCTAGTTGAAGACGCGGGGAACCGTCATATTCGCGACAGGTTGGGTGTTGGCCCGCCGCGCCGGGGTGACGGCGCGCGGCAGTGGTAGGGGACAACGATGGCCGAAGCGGAACCGACAGGCGTACAGGTCCAGGTGGCGAACGCGCGGCCGGAGGACGTGGGCAAGGGCGCCGCACGGGTCAGCCGCAAGACCCTCCAGACGCTCGGAATGCAGCAGGGCGAGGCGCTGGAGATCATCGGCAAACGCCACACCGCCGCCGTCGTCGTGCCGCCCTATCCCGAGGACGAAGACCTCGAGATCATCCGTCTCGACGGCTTGCAGCGCGGCAATGCCGGCGTGACGGCGGGTGAGCGCATCGAGGTCCGTCGTGCGCAGGTCCGCCCGGCAACGCGCGTGACCCTCGCCCCGGCGCAGAAGAACCTGCGCCTGTCGGGTTCCGGCGAAGCGCTGCGCCGCACATTCTTGGGCCGCCCGGTGGTAGCTGGAGACGTGGTCTCTAC
>DATIMU010000164.1:0-1573 GCA_035475015.1 Acetobacteraceae bacterium | reverse complement strand
ACCCAGTGCTCGGCGCGGTGGAAATGCTTCTGCAGCGACAACTTGTGGCCGGGATTGACCACGATGCGCTTGACCTGGAAGCGGTCGCCGGAGATCAGACTCTCGTAGAAGCCCCACGGCCGATATACCCGGTTATGCGCCACCGCCTCATGCCGGCCGGTCTGCTTCAGGCGATCGACCACGCGCTTGACGTCCTGCGCGTGGTCGCGGTGCATCGCGAGCACCGCGTCCTTGGTCACCACGACCACGGCGTCGGCCAGGCCGACCACCGCGGTCAGCACGCCGTCGCTGCGGACGTAGCAGTTCTCCGCCGCCTCCAGCAGCACGTCGCCCTGTGCGACGTTGCCGCCCTGGTCCTTCTCGCCCAGATCCCACAGGGCGCCCCAGCTGCCGACGTCGGACCAGCCGAGATCGGCCGGCGCGACCGCCGCCCGGTCGGTCTTCTCCGCCACCGCGTAGTCGAGGCTGATGTTCGGCCCGGCGGCGAACGGCTTGGGCGCGAGACGGATGAAATCCAGGTCCTGAGCGCGCTCGCGCACGGCCTGGGCGACCGCCGTCACGACTTCGGGGGCATAGCGATCCAGCTCCTCGAGCAGCGTGCGCGCGGTGAACACGAACATGCCCGAGTTCCACAGATGCCGTCCCGAGGAGACGAGCGTCGCCGCCGTCGCCGCATCGGGCTTCTCGACGAAGCGCGCCAGCGCGTGGATGCCGGGCAGGCCGGACAGGGCCTCGCCCACCTCGATATAGCCGTAGCCGGTCTCCGCGGCCGCCGGCTTCATGCCGAAGGTGACGATGCGCCCTTGCCGCGCGGCGTCCACGGCACGGGCGAGCAGCCGATGCAGCGCGTCACCGTCGGGGATCGCGTGGTCCGCCGGCATCATCCACAGCACCGCGTCCGGATCGCTCTCGGCGACCAGCAAGGCGGCGGCGGCGATCGCGGGGGCGCTGTTGCGGCCGACCGGCTCCAGCATGATGCGCGCGCCCTCGACGCCGGCGGCGCGCAGCTGCTCGGCGATGAGGAACCGGTGTTCCTCGTTGCACACCACAACCGGCGGGGCGAAGCCCGGGCCGCGAGCGCGCAGCGCGGTCTCCTGAATCATCGAGCGCTCCGAGATCAGCGGCCAGAGCTGCTTGGGAAAACTCTCGCGCGAGACCGGCCAGAGCCGGCTGCCCGAGCCGCCGGACAGGATCACGGGGACGACACGCTGTTCGCTCATGCGGGTGCTGCGGCTCCGGGGCCGGGGTTGCGTCGAGACGGAATGAATGCCGCCCTACGGCGATTTGTAGAACGGAAGCGCTGTCCGGCGTAGGGCGGAATTCATTCCGCGAGCTTAGCGGATGATGATCTCCACCCGGCGGTTCTGCGGTTCGCGCACGCCCTGGCCGGTGGGCACCAGCAGATGGGTCTCACCGAACCCCTGCACGCTGATGGCGTCGCGCGGCACGCCGTCGCGCACCAGTTCGGCGGTGACGGTCTGCGCGCGCCGCACCGAGAGGCGCTGGTTGTATTCCGGGCTGCCGGACGTGTCGGTGTAGCCGTTTACCTCGATGCGCGTGTACTGCACCCGGG
>DATIMU010000163.1:0-8432 GCA_035475015.1 Acetobacteraceae bacterium | reverse complement strand
GCCAGCGAGGCGGTCGCGCTGTTCTGCTTTCGCGCCGCCTGGCAGGCGGGCGGGCTCGCGGTCTCGCTCGGCGGGCTGGACGGGCTGGTGTTCTCCGCCGGCATCGGCGAGCACGCCCCGGAGGTGCGCGCCGGCATCTGCGCCCATCTCGCCTGGATGGGGATTGCACTCGACGAGGCCGCCAACCGCGCCGGCCGAGAGCGGATCAGCACCGAGGCGAGCCGCGTGCAGGTCTGGGTGATTCCGACCGACGAGGAAGCGGTGATCGCGCGCGACACCGCGCGGCTGCTTGCCGCGCCCCTCACCCAACCCTCTCCCCAAGGGAGAGGGCTTTCGTCTCCCCCTCCCTCAGAGAGAGGGCCGGGGTGAGGGGCTTGCTTGCGCCAGGTTCAGGCCTTCTGCACGCGATGAAGCGCGCATAGTTTGTTGCCGTCCGGGTCACGAAGGTAGGCGAGGTACAGCGGGCCAGCGCCGCTTTCGCGCACGCCGGGCGGCTCTTCGATCGCGGTGCCGCCATTGGCGACCCCCGCCTTGTGCCAGGCGTCGGCCTGTTCGGGGCCGCTCGTCGAAAAGCCGATGGTGCCGCCGTTGGCGTGAGTCGCGGGCTTGCCGTCGATCGGTTTCGTTACCATGAACAGCCCGCCATTGTTCATGTATATCAGCCTGCCCTTGGCGTCCTGGACGCCCGGCTTGCCGCCGATCGCGGCAAACAGGGCATCGTAGAATTTCTTCGATCGGTCGATATCACCGCTTCCGACCATGACGTGACTGAACATTCTGCTCCCTCGTTCTCAGGTCAGGCGAGATCGCCTCGACGCGGTACGAACAGAACACGGTTCAGCCGCCACGGAAAGGGCGTCCGCGCGACTGCAATGTTCGGGCGACACTGACGCGCGAGGCGCAAACCGGGCGGGGCCGCCGCAAACGCCGTCATCGCGAGCTGGCGCAAGCCGGCATGGCGATTCATGCCGCCATCCGCGTGAAGCAGCATGGATTGCCGCGCTTCGCTCGCAATGACATCCGCGCGTCGCGATGGCCCGCTCCCCACGCCACACTGTCGCGGCGGGTCGGCGATCGGCTAGCATCCGTCCATGCGCGCGATGCTGTTCAAGGGACCCGGGCGGGGACTGGAGCAAGCGATGCTCCCGCTGCCGGCACCCGGCGAACGTCAGGTGGTCATCCGGATTGCCGCCTGCGCGGTCTGCCGCACCGATCTGCACGTCGTTGACGGCGAGTTGCCCAACCCCAAGCTGCCGCTCATTCCGGGCCACGAGATTGTCGGCCGCGTGGTCGCGAGCGGCCCTGGCGCGGAGCGCTACCGCGCGGGCGACCGCGTCGGCGTTCCCTGGCTCGGCTGGACCTGCGGCGAGTGCGCCTATTGCCGGTCGGGACGGGAAAACCTCTGTGAGCGGGCGCGCTTCACGGGTTATCAGATCGACGGCGGCTATGCCGGCTACGCCGTCGCCGACGAGCGCTTTTGCTTTTCGCTCCCCGACGGTTACACCGACGCGGAAGTGGCGCCGCTGCTGTGCGCCGGGCTGATCGGATATCGCAGCCTGCGGATGGCCGGGGACGCGCGCCGCCTCGGCATCTACGGCTTCGGCGCCGCGGCGCATATCGTCGCCCAGGTGGCGCGGCACCAGGGCCGCTCGCTGTTCTCCTTCACCCGCCCGGGCGACACGGCGGCGCAGGATTTCGCGCGCCGCATCACCGGTGGCTGGGCCGGCGGCTCCGACGAGACGCCGCCCGAGCCGCTCGACGCCGCGCTGATCTTCGCCCCCGTCGGCGCGCTGGTGCCCACCGCATTACGGGCCACCGCGCCGGGCGGCGTAGTGGTGTGCGGCGGCATCCACATGAGTAACCTGCCGTCCTTCCCCTACGAATGGCTGTGGCAGGAGCGCTCCATCCGGTCCGTCGCGAACCTCACCCGCCGCGACGCCGAGGAGTTTCTCGCTCTTGCCCCGCAGGTGCCGGTGCGCACCGAGACGCTTCTCTACCCGCTCGCGCAAGCCAACGAGGCGCTCGCCGCGCTGCGCGGCGGAAAATTGACCGGGGCGGCGGTGCTGCAGCCGGAGGATGCGGATTTCGACTGATTAGCGGAGGGACGTCCGATGCGCCGCCTCGCCTTGCTCGCCGCCATTCTCCTCGCTCCCCTCGCGGCCGCCGCGCAGCAGCCGCATCGGCCAGTCGTGGTGGAGCTGTTCACCTCCCAGGGCTGCTCGTCCTGCCCGCCCGCCGACGCCTTCCTGGCCGACCTCGCTCGCACCCGGGCGGATGTGTTGCCGCTGGGCTTTCACGTCACCTACTGGAACGGCCTCGGCTGGCGCGACCCGTTCTCGCTCGATGCCGCGACCGCCCGTCAGCGGCACTACGCGGCGCTGTTCGCGGCCGACGGCATCTACACGCCGCAAATGGTGATCGACGGGCGGCGCGACGTGGTCGGTTCCGATCGCGCCACCGCCCTGGCCGCGATCCGCGCCGCCGCCGGCAAGGCGCCCGCCGGGCCGGAGCTGCGCCTGAGCCAGCAAGCCGGCTCGGTCACCCTCGATGCCGGCGCCGGCCGGGGTCGCGCCACGCTGTGGCTGATCGGCTACGACCACGAGCACCGCACCGCCATCGGCCGCGGCGAGAACAGCGGCCGCACGTTGCTGGAGGCGAATATCGTGCGTGGCATTGTCGAGGCGGGGGTCTGGACCGGCGCGCCCCTGCATGTTTCGTTGTCCCAGCCGCCGGGCGAGCAGGTTGCCGCCATCCTGCAGGCCGACGACGGCAGCATTCTCGCCGCCGCGGTCGCCGGGGGTCCACCGGCCGGCTAGCCGCCGCGACAAGAGGGGGAAATGCCATGCCGTTCGATCACTGGCTGGCCTTCGCGGCGGCGTCCGCCATCCTCCTCGCCATTCCCGGCCCCACCGTCCTTCTGGTGATCTCCTACGCGCTCGGCCACGGTCGGCGGCCGGCCGCGGCCGTGGTGGCGGGCGTGGCGCTTGGGGATCTGACGGCAATGACCGCGTCGATGCTCGGGCTCGGCGCCGTGCTTGCGACTTCGGCGGCGATCTTCACCGTCTTGCGATGGGTCGGCGGCGCCTATCTCGTCTATCTCGGCATCAAGCTGTGGCGTGCGCCGGTCGAGCCCCTCGACGCGCCGGAGGCATCGCCGGCCGATCCCCGCCGCATGTTCGCTCATGCCTATGCCGTGACCACGCTGAACCCCAAGAGCATCATCTTCTTCGTCGCCTTCGTGCCCCAGTTCCTCGTCGCGTCGGCGCCCCTCTGGCGGCAGGTGGTGCTTTTGGAAGCGACCTTTGTCGTTCTCGCCACGCTCAACGCGACGCTGTTCGCCCTTCTCGCATCGGCCGCCCGGCGGAGGTTGAGGCAAGCTCGGCTGCGGCGGGTGGTGAACCGGGCCGGCGGGTCTCTCCTCATCGGGGCGGGCCTGCTCGCCGCCGGCTGGCGCAAGGCGAACGCCTGACATCGGCCGCCCCAACAATTCGGCTCGACAGGGTGGTCGCACGCCGCGCGCCGGCTCATATTTCAGCAGGTACAAGTTCAGGGGCGCGGTCGCGTCCTCGGTCATTTGGCAGGGAGATGCCGTCATGCCGGTCTCGTCCACCGGGCGTCGTGCCATTCTGCGTGCGGGCTGCCTCGGCCTCGTCACGGCGGTGCTGGCGAAAGGGCGATCCTTCGCACAGGACGGCGGTGATCCCGCCGGCAGGGTGGAGGCGTTTTCCCATGCCCTGCTCGCCGCGATGCGCGGCGGCCGCGGCATGTCCTTCACGCAGCGTTTCGCCATGCTGGCGCCGGCGGTGGACCGCGCGCTCGATCTGGACGTGATCTTGCGCACGTCCGTCGGGCCGCAATGGGCCGGCATGTCGGCCGACCAGCAGGCCGCGCTGCGACAGGCGTTCCGCCGCTACACGATCGCCAATTTCGCCGCCAACTTCGACAGCTACGCCGGCGAGACCATCCAGGTGAATCCCGAGCCGCGCAGCCTGCCGAACGGTGACGAGATCGTCACGACCAAGATCATCCCGACCAGCGGCTCACCGACCACGCTCGCCTACGTCATGCGGCAGACGCCGTCGGGCTGGAAGGCCGTCGACATCCTCGCGGATGGCGCGATCAGCCGGGTGGCGACACAGCGCTCGGATTTCCGCGCGCTGCTCGCGAGAGGCGGCGGGCCGGCGCTGGTGCAGAGCCTGCAGAACAAGGTCGCCACGCTGTCCGACAACGCGCCCGTCTGAACAAACGGGTTTGCAACGCGGCGCGTCGTCGGGCTGTTCACGCGGCGGCGAACTGGCCGCGGCCGAACACGCGATCGAGCGCTTCTGGTGCCGCCTTGTCGAAGCCCGTGACCTTGCCACGCACCTCGTCGGCCGCCGCGAACGCCTTCGCCGCCGCCGGCCGAGCGGCGATCTTCTCCACCCAGGCCATCACCTTGGGATATTTCTGCGCAGCCGGCGCGCCGAGGATTGCCGGGATGGCGCGCGCCCACGGCACCGTCGCGATGTCGGCGATCGAGTATTCGGTGCCGCCGAGATAGGGCGCCTCGCTCAAGCGTGCCTCGATCGCCTCCAGCACGCGATGGACCTGCGTGAGATAGCGGCTCAGCGCGTAGTCGTTGCCCTTCGGCGCGAAACGCATGAAATGCACGTATTGCCCGAACATCGGGCCGACCGTGGTCATCTGCACCATCATCCACTGGATCGCGTCGAACCGCGCGGCGCGGTCGGCGGGCAGCAGCTTGCCGGTCTTCTCCGCGAGGTAGAGCAGGATCGCGCCGGACTCGAACACCGTGTACGGCTTGCCGCCCGGCCCGTCGCGGTCGACGATCACCGGCACCTTGGCCATCGGATTGAGCTTGCGGAATTGCTCGTCGAATTGCTTGCCGCCGAACACGTCGAGCGGATGCACCGTGTAGGGCAAACCGAGCTCCTCGAGTGCGAGGTAGATCTTCACCACGTTCGGGCTGCCCATCGCGTAGAAGTCGATCATTTTTCTCTCCTCGTATCGCATCGTTTTAGCACGGCCGTCAGATGGGGACATCAGCCACCCCGCAGCAATGCCTCGCCGAGCCGGCTCTGTCGCGCCTGCCGCGCGGTGCGCGCGACGCCGAGCGAAGTGTCGAGGCCGTCGAACAGTGCCGCGAGCCGCGCGTCCGGCGCCCCGCGCGCGTCATGGAATTGCCGCGCCCGGGCCAGCACGTCGACGGCCAGCACACGGATGCCGACCAGCGCCGGCGCCTCGGGCGGCGATCCTTGCGCGGCATCCAGCGCCGCGACCACGGCGTGCGAGCCCTCCGTCATCAGCGCGACCAGGGCCGCCATCGCGCCGAGCGCGGCTGCGTCGTCCGGCGTCGCGCCATCGCCGGGCAGCCTGCCCAGCCGGCGCAGCACGGCGCGAAACGTGCCGACCAGTCCGGCGCTGCCCACCGCGTCCTCGACGTCGCGGAAGGGCAGGGCCATCGTCTCGTAGGCCCCGTGCTCCGGCCCGATGCGGCTCGCCGCCGGCACCTCGCATCCGGTGAGACGCAAGCCGCAATGCAGCGCCGGCCGCAGTGCCGCGATCTCGGGCATCGGCACGCGCACCAGCCCCGGCGCGTCTTGCGGCACGAGGAACGCGCTGTAGCGCTTTCTCCCGTTTTCGGTCGCGGTAATCGCCAGCACGACGAACAAATCGGCGATCGGACCGTTGGTAATGTACGCTTTCTCGCCGTCGAGTACATACGCCTCGCCACGCGGCGTCGCGGTGGTGCGCAGATGTTTGGGATGCGCGCCGGCGCCCGGCTCGGAGATCGCGACCGACGCGGTGATGTGGCCCGACGCCAGCGCCGGCAGATAGGACGCGCGCTGCGCCGCGTCCCCGAACCGCTCCAGGAAATATAGCGCCACCATCTGGTGCGACGCCCAGGCGCTGCCGAGCCCCGGCGAGCCGCCGCCGGCGATCAGCGCCGCCTCCGTGCGGGCAATATCCGCGTAGCCGCCGCCCGACCCGCCCTTCGCCGGGTCGAGGCCGATGCGGAACAGCCCCGCTTCGGCCATCGCGCGCCAGATGTCGTGCGGGAAGGCGGGCTCGGCGCGGAGGTCGCGGTCGACCACCTGCGCGCGGGCGAATTGCTCAATGTCCATGCGCCGATCCAATCGCACCCGCGCCGGAAGTCAATGCCCCCGCGCTGGACAGGGCGGAAGGCCGGCGCGATGCTTGCCCTGCAGCGAGGGAGACAACCCGCGATGAGCTTCCAGGCCTTCCGTTTCGACCCGCCGGAATTTCCCGACGCCGCGCACCAATTGCGCCGCGAGGTGCGCAACTTCCTCGACGAGAACAGGTCGCTGATGCGCCCGATGCCGAACGGCTGGAGCCCCGAGTTCAGCCGCAAGGTCGCCGAACGCGGCTGGCTCGGCATGACTTGGCCGAAGCAGTACGGCGGCAAGGAGCGCACCGCCTACGAGCGCTACGTGATGATCGAGGAGATGCTCGCCGCCGGCGCTCCCGTGGGCGCCCACTGGGTCGCCGATCGCCAGAGCGGCCCCAATATGCTGCGCTTCGGCACCGAGGAGCAGAAGCAGTTTTTCCTCCCAAAGATCGCCGCCGGCGAGATGTATTTCGCGATAGGGATGAGCGAGCCCGATTCCGGCTCCGACCTCGCGGGGACGCGCACGCGCGCGGTGAAGGTCGATGGCGGCTTCCGGGTCAACGGCTCGAAGCTATGGACCTCGAACGCGCACCGCGCGCACTACATGATCCTGTTCTGCCGCATGGCCGAGGCTGGCCAGGAGATCGACCGCCACGCCGGCGCGACACAGTTTCTCGTCGACATGAAATCACCCGGCCTGGAAATCCGGCCGGTGCACAATTTGCTCGGCGAGCACAGCTTCAACCAGATTTTCATCACCGATCTGTTCGTCCCGGACGACCGGCTGCTCGGCCAGGTCGGCGCCGGCTGGAAGCAGGTGACCGGTGAACTCGCCTTCGAGCGCAGCGGGCCGGAGCGGTTCCTTTCCACATTCCGCCTGCTCGTCGAGCTGGTGCGCGCCGCCGGCCCCGATCCCGAGCCGGGCGTGGCCGTCGCCATCGGCCGTCTTCTCGCGCATCTCGCCATCCTGCGCCGCATGTCGATGTCGATCGCCGGGATGCTGCAACGCGGCGACAACCCCAACGTCGAAGCCGCCATCGTCAAGGATCTCGGCACCTCCTTCGAGCAGGAGACCTCCGCCGTCGCCCGCAACACGGTCCCGGCGGAGGCCACGCTCTCCGCGATGGACGCCTATATTTCCACCCTCGCGCGCACCACGCTCAACGCCCCGCGCTTCTCCATCCAAGGTGGCACCCGAGAAATCCTCCGCGGCATCATCGCCCGCGGCCTAGGGCTGCGCTAGCTTCTCCCTCTCCCGCCCTGGCGGGAGAGGGTCGGGGTAAGGGGCCTTACTGAATGACAAACCCCCCGTCGATCACCAACTCCTCCCCCGTGACGAACGAAGCCTCGTCCGACGCCAGAAACAGCACTCCATAAGCGACCTCGATCGGCTCCCCCAACCGCCGCAGCGGCGTCTTTTCGATCTTGTCCGCCCGCTCCCCGGCATTGGTGGAGTTCAGCATCGCCGGCATATATCCGGGATGCACCGAGTTCACCCGCACGCCCTGCGGCCCATAACGCACCGCCGCCGATTTCGTGTAGCTCCGTACAGCACCCTTCGACGCGCCGTACGCCGGATGCCCGCCGGTACTCCCGACCAGCGCGACGATGGAAGAAATATTCACGATGGAGCCGCCGCCGGTCTTGATCATCTCCGCCGCCGCGCGCCGCGTGCCGTAGAACACGCTGCTCTGGTTGATCGCGATGATCTTGTCCCAGCCATCCGTGCCGTCATGATCGTTTACGATCGAGCCGCTGACGCCGGCATTGTTCACCAGGATGTCGAGCTTGCCGTACGCCGCAAGCGTCGCCTCGATCAGCCGCGCCCATTCCTCGTCCTTGGTCACGTCGATCTGCACGAACCGCGCCTCGCCGCCCGACTTGCGGATGTCGGCCGCGACGCTCTCGCCCATGTCGGCCAGAATATCGGCGACGACGACCTTGGCGCCCTCCTTGGCGAACAGCCGCGCCTCGGCCTCGCCCATGCCATGCCCGCCGCCGGTGACGATCGCCACCTTGTCCTTGAGACGCATCTCGTTCCTCCCCTGCGTGGGGCGGATGCTAATCCGCCTCTTGCGCGTCCGCCATCCCACCCGCCGTCTCGACAAAGCGGGAAATATCCGAGACGCCGACGCCGGCGCGGATATTGGCGAACACGAATGGCCGCTCGCCGCGCATTCGGCGCGCGTCCCGCTCCATCACCTCGAGGCTGGCGCCGACGAATGGCGCAAGGTCGATCTTGTTGATGACCAGGAGGTCGCTGCGCGTGATCCCCGGCCCACCCTTGCGCGGGATCTTGTCG
>DATIMU010000162.1:0-3494 GCA_035475015.1 Acetobacteraceae bacterium | reverse complement strand
CCGCTCACCCCCGTTGGTCTGGCAAGGGCGGCGGGTCTAGCCTTGGCGCGGGGCGGCGGTCAATGACCAGGATTCGCCTTGACAAAGGCCGCCTTCTGCTCGGCGGAAGAATCCTTCTGGAATTTCTGCTGCCATTCCTTGTAGGGCATCCCGTAGACGATCTCCCGCGCGTCGGGGTCGGCGAGCGGCACGCCCTGCTGCTCGGCGGCCTCGCGATACCAGCGCGAGAGGCAGTTGCGGCAGAAGCCCGCCAGATTCATCAAGTCGATGTTCTGCACGTCCGTGCGCTCGCGCAGATGTTCGACCAGGCGGCGGAAGGCCGCGGCTTCGAGCTCGGTGCGGGTCGTATCGTCGAGTTGCGGGACAGTCATCGCGGACCTCCGGGGTTGCTCCGCCGCTCAAGATGGCGTGCCGGAGGCGAGTTCGCCATACTCCCCGCCAGCGAGAGGAGGCCGCCGGATGGGCTGGGACGACGCGCGCGCACGGGCGGCATTGCGGGCGATGTTCGACGCGGCGGTGGCCGCCGCCGACCCACGCGCGGTGCTGGCCGCGCACCTGCCGCCGAAGCCCGCCGGGCGCTGCGTGGTGGTGGGCGCGGGCAAGTCCGCCGCAGTGATGGCGGCGGCGCTGGAGGCCGCCTGGCCGGACGTGAAGCTCTCCGGCGTGGTGGTCACGCGCTACGATCACGCCGTGCCGACCATGCGCATCCAGGTGATCGAGGCGTCCCATCCGGTGCCCGACGCCAACAGCGAACTCGGCGCGCGCGCGGTGCTCGGCGCGGTGCGTGGGCTTACCAAGGACGATCTGGTGCTGGCGCTGATTTCCGGCGGCGGCTCGGCGCTGCTGGCGCTGCCCGCGCCCGGCCTGATCCTGGCTGACAAACAGGAAATAAACCGCGCGCTGCTGGCCTCTGGGGCGACGATCCACGAGATGAACGCAGTCCGAAAGCACCTCTCGGCGATCAAGGGCGGCCGGCTGGCCCAGGCGGCGGCACCGGCGCGCGTGGTCACGCTGGCGATCAGCGACGTGCCGGGCGACGAGGCCGCCGTGATCGCCAGCGGCCCGACGGTGCCCGACCCGACGAGTTTTGCCGATGCCCGGGGGCTGCTGGCCCGCTACGGGATCATCCCCTCGCCGCAGGTCGAGGCATGGTTGGCGCGGGCGGCGGACGAGACGCCCAAGCCGGGCAGCCTGCCGCACGCCGAGTTCCACCTCATCGCCACGCCGATGATGGCGCTGCGCCGGGCGGCGGAGGTGGCGCGGGCTGCGGGGCTCGCGCCGCTGATCCTGGGCGACGCGCTGGAGGGCGAGTCGCGCGCGATGGGCGCGGTGCTGGCCGGCATCGCGCGGAGCGTGCGCGCGCACGGCGAGCCGACCGCACCGCCGGCGGTGCTGCTCTCGGGCGGCGAGACGACGGTGACGATCGGCGGCGGGGTGCCAGGCCGCGGCGGGCGCAACACCGAGTTCCTGCTCGCCCTCGCGGTGGCGCTGGCAGGCACGCCGGGGATCTGGGCGGCGGCCGGAGACACCGACGGCATCGACGGCACCGAGGACACGGCGGGCGCCTTCATCGCACCCGACACACTGGCGCGGGCGCGGGCGCTCGGGCTCGACGCGCGGGCGGTGCTGGACGGGCACGACAGCTACACCTTGTTCGCGGCGCTGGACGACCTCATCCGCACCGGCCCGACGCTGACCAACGTGAACGATCTGCGCGCTATTCTGATTACCTGACGTTGACGAGGAGCCAGGATGGCCGCCCGCCCCAAGCTGCGCCGACGCCGGCGTACCAAGATCGTTGCCACGCTCGGGCCGTCCTGTGCGTCGCCCGAGATATTGAGCCGGCTGTTCCACGCCGGCGCGGACGTGTTCCGCCTCAATTTCTCGCACGGCTCTCATGAGGATCACGCGGCGAGCATCGCGATCATCCGCGAGCTCGAGGAGCGAACCGGGCGGCCGATCGGCATTCTCGCCGACGTGCAGGGGCCGAAGCTGCGCGTCGGCCGCTTCGGCGGCGGACGGGTGCATCTGCAGACCGGCCAGGAGTTCCGCCTCGACCTCAACCCGACGCCGGGCAGCGCGCGGCGGGTCAACCTGCCGCATCCCGAGATCATCGCCGCCGCCGGGATCGGCTGCACCTTGCTGCTCGATGACGGCAAGCTGCGGCTGCGCGTCACACACAAGCGCGACGACGCGCTCGAGACGGAGATCGTGGTCGGCGGCGCGCTGTCGGACCGCAAGGGTGTCAACGTGCCCGACGTGGTGCTGCCGATCCCGGCACTGACGCAGAAGGACCGCGCCGATCTCGCCTTCGCCTTGGATCGTGGCGTCAACTACATCGGCCTGTCCTTCGTGCAGCGGCCGGAGGATGTGGCGGAGGCGAAGGCACTGGTCGCCGGCCGCGCCTGGATCATGACGAAGATGGAGAAGCCGCAGGCGCTGGAAAACCTCGACGCGATCCTTGCGCTATCGGACGCGGTGATGGTGGCGCGCGGCGATCTCGGCGTGGAGCTGCCGCCAGAGGAGGTGCCGCTGGCGCAGAAACGCATCGTCCGCGCCGCGCGTCAGCTCGGTAAGCCTGTCGTCGTCGCCACACAAATGCTGGAGAGCATGATTACCGCCCCTGCGCCGACCCGCGCGGAAGCCTCCGACGTCGCGACCGCGGTGTTTGACGGCGCCGACGCGGTGATGCTGTCGGCGGAAACAGCGGCAGGGCAGTTTCCCTACGAGGCGGTGAACATGATGGACCGCATCGTCGCGCGCGTGGAGCTCGATCCCGGCTGGCGCGCGCTGACCGATGCGAGCCGGTCCGAGCCGGAACACTCGACGGCCGGCGCGATCGCCGCCGCGGCGCGCCAGATCGGCCACACCATCGGCGCGCAGGCGATCGTCGCCTTCACCGCCTCGGGCGGCACCGCGCTGCGCGTCGCCCGCGAGCGGCCGGAAGGGCCGGTGCTGGGCCTGACCCCCAACGGCGAGACCGCACGCCGCCTCGCGGTGGTGTGGGGCGTCCACGCGGTGGTCGTGCCGGAGGTCCACACCATGAGCGAGGCCGTCACGCGCGCGACGCGGGTCGCGCTGGCGGAGGGCTTCGCGACGCACGGACAGGAGATCGTGGTCGCCGCCGGCGTGCCGTTCGGACATTCGGGGACGACCAACGCGCTGCGGGTTTCCACGGTCAGATGAGAGGCCAGATGGTCAAGAGGCTCGCATGATGTGGGACGGCAAGCATCCCGCGGACCCGCTGTTCCGCGAGACCTGCATGGGGCAATTCCTGGAGATGGCCATCTTCGTGCACACGGCGGACGATCGGCCGGCCGCCTAACGCCTGCTCTCATGCGGAACGCTTGCCCCGCGCAGGCGCCGGGTGCCATCCTGCTCGACAACAAGGCCAGACAAGGCCCCGACGTCCAGGATCGCTCGCGCGCATCGCGCGGCCTCGTGCATTCCACCTGTGAGGGAGACGGGTCATGAGTCGCACCTATAACGTCATC
>DATIMU010000161.1:0-3864 GCA_035475015.1 Acetobacteraceae bacterium | reverse complement strand
ACTGCACCGGCCCTCGCGGTGTGGAGCTTCGCCACCGCCGTCGCGCGCCCCGACGGCGGCTTCGTCGTGCTGTACTGACCGCCTTTTCCCGGCCTTCCCTCGCCGGATGAACCTTTTCCCCGGTTCTCCGACTCCTCTCGTGATGACACCGCTTGATCACGACGAACGCCTGGCCCTGCGGTGCCTGCTGGGCGAACCGGCCGCCTTCGACGAGCTCATCGCCCGCTGGCATCCGGGCGTGTGGCGCTACGCCCGCCGCCTGACCGGCAGTGACGATGCCGCCGACGATGTGGCGCAGGATGTGTGGCTGCGCGTCGTGCGCGGGCTGCCCAGGCTCGAGGAGCCCGCCCGCATCCGTGCCTGGATCTTCGGCATTGCCCGCCGGGTGCTGATGGATCGCCTGCGTGTCCGGTACGCGGCACCGGCCATGGCGGAGGTCGAGCTCGATTCGCTCGAGACTGGCGCCGCTGAAGACGATGACCTCCGGTCGAGGGTTGCCGACATGGAAGCGGCGCTGGCCGCACTGCCGGTGGTCGAGCGCGACGTGCTCGCGCTGTTCTATCTCGACGAGCTCTCGCTCGCCGAGGTCGCCGCGGTCGCCGGCGTGCCGGTCGGCACCGTGAAATCCCGCTTGTTCCGCGCCCGGCAGCTGTTGCGGGCATCGATGAACCGCGTTTGACGAGATTTCGAGGAGTGAGCGGCTATGGCCATCAGTGTTGAAGAGATGCAGAACCGTGTGCGCAGCGAACTGTCGACAGGCTCCCGCCTGGGCCACACCGCGGTCGGGGTCGCGGGGCTCGGCATGGCCGCGCTCGCGTTGTCGCTCCTGGCAACGGAGCCGGTCCTCCCGGTCCGTACCCAGGCCGCATTCGCGGTGATCGCGCTGGGCGGGCTGGCATGGGCGGCGTTCGCGCTGTGGGTGCTCACTCGCCGGCGCGTGCTGCTGGCGGAACATCATGTCGCGGCGGCTACGCTGGCGACGGTGCTCAGCGCGGTGTTCCTCACCGGCGCGATCGTGCTGCGCGCGCAGGCCGGGGTGCTGGCGATCGGGTTCAACGCCGCGATGCTGGCGTTCGCGATCGGCTGGCTGATGCGCGCCCGGCGGCGCGTCGCCACCCTGCGGGCGCGCTTCGCGGCACTCGACCCCGCGCGCTGAGGCTCCGCGCCAGTGGCGCCGTTCGCCGATCGGATTTGCAGCGGCAGAGCGTTGTACGGTCTAGTGCTCGCAGCAGGACGCGTCTCGGGAGTCACGAGCCCCCGTCGCGGGCCGCCGCGCCTTCGAGCGGCGCGGCCGATCCACATCTGCTTCGCTTAGCGAGCGCGGCGTTCCTGGTGGACGCCGCGGCCGGTCAACCACGGAGACGAACATGGGGACGAGCGGGATCCTGCTGATTATCGGGGTGGCGGCGGCGGCCGGCCTGTACGCGTGGTACGCCTCGATCATCGCGCGCCGCAACAAGGTCCAGGAGGCCCTGAGCTCGGTGGACGTCCACCTCAATCAGCGGCACGACCTGATCCCGAACATCGTCCAGCTGGCGGCGCGTTTCATGGATCACGAGCGCAGCCTGTTGACCGACGTGACCCGGTTGCGCGAGGAGGCGCGCAACACGCCGGCGACCACCACTGACGCCGGCAAGCGCTTCGCGCTCGAAGGCGAGCTGTCGCAGCGCGTCGGCCAGCTGCTCGGGCGTTTGGAAGCCTACCCGGAGCTCAAGTCCGACCGGCCGCTGATCGAGGCCCAGCAGACGTGGACCGAGACGGAGGCGCAGATCACCGCGGCCCGGCGCTTCTACAACGCCGCGGTGAACCAGTTGAACAACGCCGTCCAGATCTTCCCGGGCCAGCTGATCGCCGCGATCGCCGGCGTCAAGAGCATGCCGCTCTTCGAAGCGCCGGAGGCCGCCCGTACCGCCCCCACGGTCGATGCGATCCTCGGCCGCCGCCCGTGACCAGCGCGCCGGCTGTCGACAGCGCGTTCCTCGAACGGCGGCGCCGGCTCGCCTTCCGTGCCTCGTGCCTCGCCCTGATCACCGCGGTGATCTGCTGGCCGATCGGCATGGCGGTCGGCGGCTCCGACTCCCGCGATACGATTGCCGGCGCCTTCCTCATGGCCGGGATCGTCGGCCTGATCGCGGCGCCATGGATCGTGCGCGCCTGGCAAAGCTTCATGCGCCGGCGCATGCTGACGGCCGCGGTCGCCGGGCGAACCGACATTCGCCACGTCGATGCCGAGCGGCAACAATCGGCCAGCCAGGCGATCCTCGCGTCCGACGCGTTTGCGCTCGGCGCCTTTCGCGACAGCGGTCTGGTTGAAGCCTTTCAGACTGCCACCGTGACCCACATCCTCGCCGGCGAGGCGCGCGGGGTGCCGTTCGGGCTCGCCGAGATCGCCCTGCTCGACGCCAAGGGCTATCGCCTGTTCGGCGGCGTGCTCGCCAGCTTCCGGCTGGCTCGATCACGCCCCGGGCTGACCGTCGTCATGCGCGATCGCGGCATCGTCGGCAACCTGCTGGAGCGCGCCGGGAGCGGCGTCGAGCGGCTCACCCTCGAGGACCCGGCCTTCGAGGGCATCTTCGAGGTCTACGGCGACGACCAGGTCGCCGGGCGGGTCATTCTGACGACGACGATGCTGGAGCGATTGAAGGCACTCGACGAGCTCGGGCATGCGAATGGGTTCGCGTGCGCATTCCGCGAGGATCGCCTGCTCGTGGCGTTTCGCGGCATGGCCTGGCGATGTCCGGCCTGGCGGATTGCCCAGCCGGTCGATCGCTGGCTCCAGGTCTACGCCACGTGGCTCGCGGAGCTGGTCGATCTCCCGGTCGAGATCGTCGAGACGCTCAACCTGAAAGCAGCGGGTGCCTCGGAACTCCCGTCTGCGCCCCGGCATCGCGCGGACGCTTCGGTGCCGCTGCGAGGCGGCACGCCGGAGGTGTTCTCGTCGGCGCTGTGGCGGCTGGTCGGTGAAGGCGGGATGGCGATGATCTACGTGGCCTCAGGAGCGCTCTTCGGGGGTGTCGCGCTGTTCGCCGGCCACTATGGGACCATGGTTGGCTTCCCGCCGCAGCTGTTCTGGTATCTGTGGGGCATGGTCGCGGCGGGGATCGCGTACGGCGCCTACGCGGTCGGTTTCGGGATCCGGGATCTCGCCCGGCTCGCCTGGCGCTGGAACGCGCCGCTTCGCACCCTCAAACGTCCGTAGCCCTCCGACGCCGGCGCACCGTGCGCGGGTGTCGATTTCAGTTTCGTCGGATCAATTACAGAATCGCGATTCGGTCCGACCCGGCGCCTGCCTGCCAGTGGCCGGGGTCAAAAATAAGACACTTTGTTTCCAATACGTTAGGGCGGCGTGCGGGCTCGGCTGCTCAGGCCTAGACTTTGCCCCACCCGCAACATGCTCTCGAACCGTGTGCGGGTCTCCTTCACCTCCGTCATCGTCATCACCGTTGCGCTGTCGGCGCCCATCATCGGCCAGAAGGCCGCGGACAAGGATCAGCGCAAGCTCGCGAAACTCGATAAACCCCTGGCCGTCGCGGTCGAGAACAGCGACCCGAATGAGCGGCGCGTCATCATCCGGCTGGTGCCTGGCGCCAGTCTCGCCCTGGCGGACACCTTGCGCGCGAACGGCCGCAAGGTACAGCACGTGCACCCCTCGATCAACGCGATCGCCGCCACGGTCCCCGCTGCCGATCTGGGCCTGCTCGCAAATCTGCCCTCGGTGGCGTCGATCTCGACGGACGCGGTGGTCACCGCCGAACAGACCGCGACCGTGGTGCCTTACACGCTGCGCACCACGATGGGGCTCGCGTCGCAGTCACCGGGTGGGAATCGGGTCGGTGTGGCGGTGATCGACTCGGGCCTCGAACC
>DATIMU010000160.1:0-4829 GCA_035475015.1 Acetobacteraceae bacterium | reverse complement strand
GTGGGGCTTCGAGCAGCGCGAAATCCTCATGGAGTTCCACGAGGCGGCCTCGGGCGCGCGGCTGCACGCCAACTACTTCCGTCCCGGCGGGGTGAACCGCGATCTGCCGGCGGGCCTGACGGACCGGATCGCCGCCTGGGCGGAGACGTTCCCGAAATTCGTCGACGACCTGACCGTATTGCTGACCACCAACCGGATCTGGCTGCAGCGTCTCGTCGATATCGGCGTCATCAGCGCCGAGGACGCGCTGGCGTGGGGCTTTTCCGGGCCTTGCCTGCGGGCCAGCGGCGTGCCGTGGGATCTGCGGCGCGCGCAGCCCTATGACAAATACGCCGAGGTGGAGTTCGATGTCCCGGTCGGGCGCAACGGCGACTGCTACGACCGCTATCTCGTGCGCATGGCGGAGATGCAGGAGAGCGTGAAGATCATCAAGCAGTGTCTGGCGAAGATGCAGCCCGGACCGATCAAGCTGCGCGACAACAAGTTCTCGCCGCCGCCGCGCGCTGAGATGAAGCGCTCGATGGAGGCGCTGATCCACCACTTCAAGCATTTCACCGAGGGCTTCCACGTTCCCGCCGGCGCCACCTACACGGCGACGGAGAGCCCCAAGGGCGAGTTCGGCGTCTATTTGGTTGCGGATGGAACCAACCGGCCGTATCGCTGCAAGATCCGGCCGACCGGGTTCGCCTTCCTGCAGGCGATTGATAAATTAGCCAAACGACACATGCTGGCCGACGCGGTGGCGATCATCGGATCGCTCGACATCGTGTTCGGCGAGATCGACAGGTAGAGGCGCATGGCCGAGGACAACGGCGCGGATTTCGTGCAGCCCGCGAGCTTCGCGTTCGACGCGGCGAGCCGGGCGGAGCTCGACCGCCACATCGCCAAGTTCCCGACCGGCAAGCAGGCGAGTGCGGTGCTGCCGGCGCTCTATCTCGTGCAGAACCAGATGAAGCGCGAGACCGGCAGCGCCTGGGTGCCGCGCGTGGCGATGGACGAGGTGGCGCGACTTTTGGAGATGCCGCCGATCCGCGTCTACGAGGTCGCCACGTTCTATCTGATGTTCAACCTGCGCCCGATCGGGACGTGGCACTTGCAGGTGTGCACCACGACGCCGTGCTGGCTGCGCGGCTCGGACGAGGTGACCGCCGCCTGCCGCAAGTTCACCGGCATCGAAGGCTGGGGCGAGACGAGCGCCGACCGGATGTTCACCATGACCGAGGTCGAATGCGTCGGCGCCTGCGTCAACGCGCCGGTGCTGCAGGTGAACGACGATTTCTACGAGGACATGGACGCCGAGCGGACGACGGCGCTGCTGGAGGCGCTGAAGCGCGGCGAGCCGCCGAAACCGGGCTCGATGACCGGACGGCAGACCTCCGCGCCGGAGGGTGGGCCGACAACGCTGACCACGCTCGACAATCTTGGCCCGGTGTCGTCGTGAGCGACCTGTATGACACCGACGTCGTGCTGTGGAGCGAGCAACAGGCGGAGTTGCTGCGACGCCTCGCCGCGGGCGAGCGGTCCAACGACCCCGCACTCGACTGGGAGCACATCATCGAGGAGATCGAGGACGTGGGCGGCAACGCTCTACGATCGGTGCGGTCGCTGCTGTTCCAGGCCCTTCTGCACCAGCTCAAGGCGGAGGCATGGCCAGATTCGAGCAACGTCGAGCATTGGCGAGGCGAGGCGCGTAGCTTCCGGGTGCAGGCTGCCGACAACTTCGTCTCATCTATGCGGCAGCGGATCGACATCGCGCATCTCTACGAGCGGGCGCGCCGCGCGCTGCCCGACACGGTTGACGGTCAACCGCCGTTGCCCGTCTCTCCGACCTGCCCGGCCACACTCGACGAGTTGCTTGCCGATGCGTAACGCCGTCGCCGGGAACCGCCGCCAAGCTTCACATCAGTCCGGACCGATCCATGCTGAGTGACAAGGACCGCATCTTCACCAACCTCTACGGCCAGCACGATTGGCGGCTCGCCGGCGCGCGGGCGCGGGGAGATTGGGACGGCACCGCAGCGATGCTCGCGCGTGGGCGGGACGCGATTGTCGACGAGATCAAGGCGTCGGGCCTGCGCGGGCGCGGCGGGGCGGGCTTTCCCACCGGCATGAAATGGTCGTTCATGCCGAAGGTGTCGGACGGGCGGCCGCACTACCTCATCGTCAACGCCGACGAGAGCGAGCCGGGCACCTGCAAGGACCGTGACATCATGCGTCACGATCCGCACAAGCTGGTGGAAGGCTGCCTACTCGCGAGCTTCGCAATGGGCGCGCACGCCGCCTACATCTACATCCGCGGCGAGTTCTACAACGAGGCGCTGAACCTCCAGCACGCGATCGACGAGGCGTACGAGGCCGGGCTGATCGGCAAGAACGCCTGCGGCTCTGGCTGGGATTGCGACGTGTACCTGCATCGCGGCGCCGGTGCGTATATCTGCGGCGAGGAGACCGGGCTGCTCGAAAGCCTCGAGGGCAAGAAGGGAATGCCGCGCCTCAAGCCGCCTTTCCCGGCGGCGGTCGGCCTCTATGGCTGCCCGAGCACGGTCAACAACGTCGAGAGCATCGCGGTGACGCCGACCATCATGCGGCGTGGTGCCGCGTGGTTCGAGGCGCTGGGCCGGCCGAAGAACGCGGGCACCAAGGTGTTCTGCATCTCGGGTCATGTGAACAAGCCGTGCAACGTCGAGGAAGAGCTCGGCATCCCGCTCAAGGAGCTGATCGAGACCTACGCCGGCGGCGTGCGCGGCGGCTGGGACAATCTGCTGGCGGTGATCCCGGGCGGCGCGTCGGTGCCGCTGATCCCGAAGGACATCTGCGACACTGTGCTGATGGATTTCGACAGCCTGCGCGACGTGCGGAGCGGGCTCGGCACGGCGGCGGTGATCGTGATGGACAAGTCCACCGACCTGATCCGCGCCATCGCCCGCCTCTCGCAATTCTACAAGCACGAGAGCTGCGGCCAATGCACGCCCTGCCGCGAGGGCACCGGCTGGATGATGCGGGTGATGTACCGCATGGTGCAGGGCCGCGCGGAACCGGAAGAAATCGACATCCTCGACCAGGTGACGCGCCAGGTGGAGGGTCACACGATCTGCGCGCTGGGCGACGCGGCGGCGTGGCCGATCCAGGGGCTGATCCGGCACTTCAAGCCGCTGATGCTGGAACGCATCGCGGAATACAAGGCGAAGAACGGGCGGCCGGTGCTGCCGCTGGCGGCGGAGTAAGCGATGGCCAAGGTCACGGTCGACGGCATCGAGGTCGAGGTGCCGAACGGGTCCACTGTGCTGCAGGCCTGCGAGGCGGCGGGCAAGGAGATCCCGCGCTTCTGCTATCACGAGCGCCTGTCGATCGCCGGCAATTGCCGCATGTGCCTGGTCGAGATCGAGCGCGCGCCGAAGCCGGTGTCGTCATGCTCCTTCCCGGTCGCCGACAACATGGTGGTCAAGACCGACAGCCCGATGGTGCGCAACGGGCGGCGCGGAGTGATGGAGTTCCTGCTCATCAACCACCCGCTCGACTGCCCGATCTGCGACCAGGGCGGCGAGTGCGACCTGCAGGACCAGGCGCTCGGCTACGGCATGGACCATTCGCGCTACGAGGAGAACAAGCGCGCGGTCAAGGACAAGGATCTCGGCCCGCTGGTCAAGACCGTGATGACGCGCTGCATCCATTGCACGCGCTGCATCCGCTTTATCAGCGAGGTGGCCGGCGTGCCCGATCTCGGCGCCACCTCGCGCGGCGAGAGCATGGAGGTCGGCACCTATGTCGAGAAGGCGCTGGGCTCGGAGCTGTCGGGCAACATCATCGATCTCTGCCCGGTCGGCGCGCTCACTTCCAAACCCTATGCGTTCACCGCGCGGCCGTGGGAGCTCAAGAAGACCGACAGCATCGACGCTTTGGACGCGCTCGGCACCAACATCCGCATCGACAGTCGCGGGCCGGAGGTGCTGCGCATCCTGCCGCGCATCAATGACGACGTGAACGAGGAGTGGCTCGGCGACAAGTCGCGCTTCTTCGTCGACGGGTTGAAGCGCCGGCGGCTTGATCGGCCGTGGGTGCGGCGCGACGGCAAGCTGGTGCCGGCGAGTTGGGCAGAAGCATTCGCGGCGATTGCGCGGCGCGTGCAAGGTGTGCCGGGCGAGCGGATCGGCGCGGTGGCGGGCGATCTTTGCGACGCCGAGAGCATGTTGGCGCTGAAGGATCTGATGGCGGCGCTGGGCTCGGCCAATCTCGACTGCCGCCAGGACGGCGCGCGGCTCGATGCGTCGCGGCGGGATTTCTATCTGTTCAATTCGTCCATCGCGGGCATCGAGGAGGCCGACGCGCTGGTCCTCGTGGGCAGCAATCCGCGGCACGAGGCGCCGGTGCTCAACGCGCGCATCCGCAAGCAGTGGCTGCACACCAACATGCCGATCGGCGTGATCGGCCCGGCGACGGATCTGACCTACAGCGTCACCGCGCTCGGCGACGGGCCGGGGGCGATCACCGCGCTGCTCGACGGCTCGGACAAATTCGCGCCGATGCTGCGCGACGCGAAGAAGCCGATGATCGTCGTGGGGCAGGGCGCGCTGCGCCGGCCGGACGGGGCGGCGGTGCTGGCGGCGTGCTGGAAGCTTGCGGCCGAGTTCGGCGCGCTGGGTGCCGGGTGGCACGGGTTCAACGTGCTGCACACCGCGGCGGCGCGGGTCGGCGCGCTCGATCTCGGCTTCCTGCCTGGGCCGAACGGCAAGGACGCCGCTGCGATGATGGGCGGCGGCGTGGACGTGCTATGGCTGCTGGGCGCCGACGAGTTCGACACGCGCCGGATCGGCGCCGATACGTTCGTCATC
>DATIMU010000159.1:0-2644 GCA_035475015.1 Acetobacteraceae bacterium | reverse complement strand
CCGGCACAACCTGCTCGCGCCCTATAAGATCAGCCCCGCCCTGATGGCCAAGGCGGCACCCGACGCGATCTTCATGCACTGCCTCCCCGCCCATCGCGGCGAGGAGGTGGATGCGGAGGTGATCGACGGGCCGCGCTCGGTGGTGTTCGACGAGGCGGAGAACCGGCTGCACGCCCAGAAGGGCGTGCTGGCCTGGGCGATGGGCGCGGCGCGATAGAGAATTTTACCCGGATATAATTTGACTTCGGATTATACCCGGGTAAAATCCCCCTCATCGATGGAGAGGGCGGAAACGATCATGTCGACCACGTGTACGGCTTTCGCGGGCGCCAGGCGTATCGCGTCCGGCGGACGGGGACAGGTTGCCTTGGCGGTCAAGGATGTCGTGGAACGGGGCGATGGAGACCCGATCCTGGTGTTCGACGATACGACAAGCGGCCTCGTGGAGTTCGACCTGCGTGGCGGCCCCGCGGACATTCTCGCTCGCCTGAGCGGCGCCGGAGCGGCCGCGAAGCAGGACGGCGAGCCCGCGCGCGGCCCTGGCCGGCCGAGGCTGGGGGTCGTTCCTCGGGAGGTTACCCTGTTGCCGCGTCACTGGGAGTGGCTGAACAGCCAGCCCGGCGGCGCCTCGGTCGCGCTGCGCAAGCTCGTGGAATCGGCTCGCAAGTCCGGCGCGGGAGCGGATCGGTCGCGCCTGGCGAGGGAAGCGGCGGACCGATTCATGTCCGCGATGGCGGGGAATCAGCCCGGCTACGAAGAGGCGGCCCGAGCCCTGTATGCCGGGGACGCGGCCGGATTCGAGAGAGCGATCGCTTCCTGGCCCGCGGATGTGCGGGATCACGCAAGACGGCTGGCCGCGACGGCCTTCGAGGGCGACGTCGCTTAGGGCGGCCTAATTTCTGGGGCGGTGCGATCGACCGATGGCAGGGAACCCGATTCTTCATCCCGGCGTGCCCGTCCTGCGGATCTTCGATGTCGCGAAGGCCAAGGAGTTCTACCTCGATTTTCTTGGCTTCACGCTCGATTGGGAGCACCACTTCGCCCCCGACTTGCCGCTCTATGCCCAGGTGTCGCGATCGGGCGTCAGGCTGCATCTGAGCGAGCATTATGGCGACGGCACGCCGGGCAGCGTGGCCTACATCGCCGTCGAGAACATTTCCGGCTTCCTGCGGGAACTGCACGACAAGCGAGCGTCTTTCGCGCGCCCCGATCCGGCGGGCAACGAGGCCCACATCACCGATCCGTTCGGCAACGTCCTGCGGTTCGACGGCAGCCGCGCCTGATCCGCCGGACCGGATCGGGCTGGCGGCCATGTCGGGTTTCGCGCATAACGCCGCGCTTCGCTGCCCGGAGCGGCAGCAAAAGCCAGACGAGGACGTCGTCATGCCTGCGCAGTCGCGGAGCAGGACCAGCATCGCGGGCGAGCTTGGCGCGACATTGCATCTCGCCGGGCCGCTGATCGCGGGCCAGCTTTTCGCGATCGGCGCGAACGTCGTGGACGCGATGCTGGCCGGCCATCTCGGGGCGCACGTACTGGGCGCCGTCGCGATCGGCACCAGCATCTGGACCTTCCCGCTGATGAGCGTCATCGGCGTGATGATGGCGCTGCCGCCGTCCGTGGCACAGCTCGACGGCGCGGGACGGCGGGACGAGGTGGTGCCGCTGTTCCGTCAGGCGGTCTGGCTCGCGCTTGCGGTGGGAGTGGCGATGGGGCTCGCGCTGTGGTGGCTCGGGCCGATGCTGGTGGTGGCGATGGGCGTCGCACCGGGACTGGTTCCGGACGTGACGGCCTTCCTGCGCGCGATCAGCTTCGGCACCCCCGCGCTGGGCCTCTACATGGCTTGTCGCGGCTTCTCCGAGGGGCTGTCGATGACGCGGCCGACCATGTTCTTCGGCCTGGTCGGGTTGCTGGTGCTGGGGCCGGTCGGCTACCTGCTGATGTATGGCGGGCTGGGGCTGCCGGGGCTGGGCGCGCTGGGCAGCGGGATCGCCACCGCCCTGGTCTGCTGGGTGCAAGCGCTGGGGTTCGTGGCGTATGTCGGGCGCGGTCGCCGCTACCGGGGCCTCCGCTGGCACGGCGGCGCGGTGTGGCCGGACTTCGCCGCTATCGGCGGGCTGTTGCAGATCGCGCTGCCGATGGCGGTCACGCTCCTGATGGAAGCCGGGCTGTTCGGCGCCACCGGGCTGCTGATCGGCCGGCTGGGCGAGGACGCGGTCGCCAGCCATCAGGTCGCGCTGAACGTCGCGGTGGTGGCGTTCATGGTGCCGCTCGGGGTGGCGATGGCGACCACCATCCGGGTCGGCAAGGCAGTCGGGCGCGGCGACGGCGCGGGCGTGCGGCGGGCGGGGTTGACCGGCATCTGCTTCACGGTCCTGACGCAGCTCGTCTCGGGCGGCGCGATGCTGCTGCTCCCGGGGGCGCTGGTATCGCTCTACACGAGCGACCCCGCCGTCGATGCCGGCGCGATCGGGCTGTTGCGGCTGGCGGGAATTTTTCAGTTGTCCGACGGCATCCAGGTGGCCTCCAACGGTGCGTTGCGCGGATTGAAGGACACGCGGATTCCGATGTTCATCACCGGCTTCGCCTATTGGGGCATCGGGATGCCGGTCGGCTGGTGGCTGACGTTTCAGCAGGGACTGGGCG
>DATIMU010000158.1:0-9894 GCA_035475015.1 Acetobacteraceae bacterium | reverse complement strand
CGCGTCGGCGGCGCCTTCGGGACCGAGATCGAGCCCCCGGACCTCGTCGGCGATGCGGTCCTGCTCGGCGGGGGCGAGGGCCAGCAGGTAGAGCGACCAGAACAGGGTGATCGCGGTGGTCTCGTGGCCGGCCACGATCATGGTCGCCACCTGGTCGCGCAGCTGCGGTCGGGTGAAGGCGGCGCCAGTCTCGGGGTCGCGCGCGTCGCGCAGCAGGTCGAACAGATCGCGCGGGGCTTCTACGTCGCCGGTCGCGGGGCGGGTGTCGATGATGCGTTCGATCAGCGCCATCCAGCGCGCGTGGAAGCGGCGCCGGCGGAAGTCGCGCGGGGAGGGGATGCCGGGCGGCAGCACCATGTCCATCAAATGCGGCTGGGCGAGGTTCCTGCCATAGCCGGTGAGCAGGTCGCGCATCGCCGGGCCGAACTCGCGCATCTCCAGCGAGAACATCGAGCGCCCGGCGATGTCGAGCGCCACGGACTGCATTGCCGCCAGCAGGTTCACCCGCTGGCCTTCCCGCGCGGCGAGGACGGCGATCGCCTCCTGCGCCTCGCTCGCCATGTAACGCGCAAGCAGCGGGATGACCCGCGGCGCCATCGCCGGGGCGATGGTGCGACGCTGGTGTTTCCAGTCCTCGCCCTCGCTGAGCAGCAGGCCACGACCGGTGATCGGGCGGAGAATGCGGATCGAGGCGGGGGTGCGGCGGTAGTTGCCCGGGTTCTCGACCAGGACGTGATGGATCGCCTCCGGCGCGTTGAGCAGCATCTGCGCCCGCCCGAGCGTGCGGCTTTCGACCACATCGCGTTCGTAGGCGTAGTCCGGCCACATCAGCAGCGCATTGGTGCGGACGGACGCGAGGAACGCCCGCAGCGACGGCATCTCGCGCGGGTAGTCGGGGCGCGGCGGGACGGTGAGGGTCTGGTCGGTCATGCGGCGGCTCTGGCGTTGCGCGATCAGGATTCGAGCGCGGGAGCCAGAAACGATAGCACCGCCGGGTTGACGATGTCGGGGCGATCGCGGTGCACGTTGTGGCCCGCGCGTTCGACCGTGATGGCCTGAATGTCGGGCCGCAGCGCGCGAAACCTGCTGGCCATGATGCCCTCGAAAGGGGCGCTGTCAGTGCCATTGAACAGCAGGACCGGCGGACGGAGGCCGCGGACATGCGCCTCCGTGACCTGAAGGTCGAGCAGGCCGCGCGCGTGCGGACCAACCATCATGGCCGACGAGGCCAGGGCCCGCACGCGGCTTGCCTGCGTTGCCGCGTCCAGCCTGGTCCAGGACTCGCCGCCGACCGAGGCCATCAGTGCGCGTACGCCCGCTTCCGGGCCGCCGGCCTCGGCCGCCGCCGCGATTGTCTCGTGGGCCGCCACAATTGGCGCCCGATCGGCCGGCGGCAGGAGCGGCAGCAAGGTGGGCTCGACAAGAATCAGGCTCGCTACCCGATCGGGATAGCGGCAGGCGAAAACGAAGGCTGTGACCCCGCCCGCCGAATGTCCGAACAGGCTGACGCGATCGAGCTGTTCGGCATCGAGCACGGCGCGGAGGTCGTCCACCCCGCTTGAACCGGCGCCGTAATGGGCGGGCAGGTGGTTCTCGCTGCCGTCATGGCCGCGCGCGCTCAGCAGGATCAGACGGTGCTGATCGGCAAGTGCCGCGCGCTGGCGCGAGAAGCGTGGCGGCCGGAGAGAATGCCGTGCAGCAGTACCAGGGGCGGGCCGCTGCCGACGATCTCGTATTCCAGACGGGCGTTATCCGCCGTCTGAACCGAGCGAACGTCTCGCACGGGTTTTTCCGGTCGGTCCGACATTGGGGCATTCTCCCTGGCGGCCTCACCGCATCGAGGGAACTCCATCACCTTAGGAACCGTCCGGCAACGGAAAGTCCGTGAAGGTACCTTTGTTGACGAGCAGCGTGCGTCAGGACCGGGCTTCGGCATCCTGTGCCGAGCGAGATCGGAGCATCGAGCTATCGACGCCCGTCGAAATCGTGCCGGGCGGTTCGCAATCCTAATGGTTGAAATCTGATATGTGGTACCGACGGTAGCCCTCAGATGGATAGGAGACGGAGCGATGTCGAAAGTCAGTACCTGCCTCTGGTTTGGGAAGGATGTGGAGGCGGCCGTCCACTTCTATGTCTCGCTCGTCCCCGGCTCTAGCCTCGACCATGTTCTGCGCTCGCCAGGCCCTTGGCCCGGCGGGGAAACCGGCGACGTGATCTTGATGACCTTCACCCTCGGTGGTCAGAGCTTCCAAGCGTTGGCCGGTGGCGCGCCAGCCGACTACGGAACCGCCGCCTCCATCGCGGTGGAGTGCGCCGACCAGGCGGAGGTCGATCGGCTGTGGACGGCGCTCACCGCCGATGGCGGGACGGAAATCATGTGCGGCTGGCTACGCGACCGGTGGGGCGTTCCGTGGCAAATCTTCCCCGAAATTCTGCCGCGTCTCCTGGCCGGTCCAGACCCGGCCGTCGCGGGCCGTGTCTTCACCGCGATGCAGGGAATGGTCAAGCTGGACGTCGCCGCGATCGAGCGTGCGGCCGCCGGATGACGCGGGCCGGGCTTCGACCCCCAGCTCATCGCGGCGGGACCATGTTGCGGGGCGTCTGGCCGGGCGGGGTGGGCTCGGGCCGCGGCGGCGGGGCGCCGGGGGCGCCTTCGAGGACCATGCCGCCGCCCTGATAGGCGCGGTTCGCTTCGGGCGTGTAGGGGCCGTAGTCCAGCGGAGCGCCGGGCGCGCGGCGGGAGGGCTGGGCCTGGGTCGTGGTGTGATGCGTCGTTGGAGATTGCGCGAGAGCGGTACCGCAGCTCAGCGAGGCCAGCAACGCAATGAGACAGACACCGCGCATGGGAGCATCCTCATTTCGGTTCCAACGATGCCAGTCTACCAGAAGGGCTTGGCGCGGCGGAATCTCTTCGATGCGTCGTCCAGCCGGCGGAGCGCCTTGCGCTCCTGATCGGCGCTCCACGCGGCGAGTGCCGCGAAAGCGGGTGCGAGCTCGGTGCCGCGCGCCCCGAGCATCTCGTCGGCGAGGCGTGGCGTGACCCGCGCGTCGTTGATCGTGCCGAGCAGTTCCTGCAGGGCCGCGCAACGCTCGCGATAGCGCTTCACGGATTTCCTGCCGTACAGCCCGGCGACGAATTCGGTGCTGTAGCGCAATTTCTTCAGCGATTTGCGCAGGCCGTGCAGTCCCTCCGGCGTGTCGGCCCGCCTGGCGCGGCGGGCGACCTTGCGCGCCATGCGGTCGAGCAGGTCGGGCGCCACGGCGCGGAGGGGCTTTCCCATGCGCTTGCGGCCGAGATGCGCCGGATGCGCGACGCCCTCCTCGCACCACGCGGCGAGGCCGAGAGCGAGGCCGGTGAGGCCCGCGCCGTGCAGCGCCTCCTGCACCGGGCCGTTGGCGGCGGCGCGGTAGGCTTCGGCGGGCGGGCGCAGGCGGTCGAGCCAGTCGGCGCCGAGATCGCGGGCGGCGTCGGGCAGCGTCTGCAGGCAGAACACGTCGCGATCGCGTCGCGCGCCGAACACCTGGCCAAGTCGTTTCAATTCGCGCTCGAACAGTGCTGCGGCGTGTTGCTCCAGCAAGGGTGCGAACAGCACGAGTGCGGAGCGCACGCGGCGCAGGCCGATACGCAGCTGGTGGATGCCCTCGGGTGTCGCGGCTTCGGCGGCGGCGATATTGCCGAGAATCTGGTCGAGGCCGCTCAGGATGATCGCGCGAAATGCCTCGTTCGCGGCGATGTCGGGCTCGAGGCGGAGCTTAGCCGCGTGCGGCGCGCGCGGTGCCGTGCCGTCGCGTAGGCGATAGCCACGCGCGGACTTGGTCTCGGGCGCGAGCGAGAGCGGCACCGCCTCGTGCAGATCGACCGCCAGGCGATAGAGCGGACCGAGCGAGCCCGATTTCAATTCGAGCTCCAGCTCGTCCACCGGTTCGCGTGCGGCATCCGCTTCGATGGAGCCCCGATCGAGTGCCGCCTCGACGCGCGTGTCCGGGTCGAGCGCGATCTGGCGCGTACTGCGCTGAATGTCGGTCACGAACACCGCTTCGAGCCGGCCGTCGAGCGTCGCCGCGAGTGCGCGGGCGGGGGTCGCGGCGAGACAAGCGAGATCGGGCTCGTCGCGCTCGACCGGCCATTCCCATTCGCCGCGACTGGGTGCGACGCCGCCATTCGACGGCGCGGATTTCAACGTCTGGATACGGCGATTGCCGCTGGTTCGCACGCGCAGGATGAAGCCGTTCGCGGCCAGCGTGCGATCGGGCGTGTCGAAGTAGCGCGAGACCTCGCGCCGCCGCTCGGCGGCTATCGCGCTGAACGCCGGCACCTGCTCCAGCGCCGCGCGGCTGCCCGGAGGCAGGCGGAGCTTGAGCTCGATCTCGACCGGGCCGGTGCTGGGCTTGGCCATCATCCCTCCACGCGCGCCGGACGGCGCGGTTCCCCTCTCGCCGGCGCCATGCTCCGGCCGTGGGCTAGGCGAGCGACTACCGATGGGTATACTCGCGACCAGCCGGCACGGCACGCGGCGGACGCGGCGGGCCACGCGAGGCATGTGTGCGACCGTCGGGCGGGAACAAAGGAGTAGGGGAATGAGTTTGAAGGGTGCGGGTTACATTGTGGGGGCATGGGAACATCCCACCCGCAAGGCGACGGACAAATCGGTCGCGCAATTGCACGCCGAATGCGCCAAGGGCGCGCTCGACGACGCGGGGCTGACCAAGGACGATATTGACGGCTATTTCTGTGCCGGCGACGCGCCGGGCATGGGGCCGATCAACATGGTCGACTACATGAACCTCAACGTCCGGCACATCGACAGCACCGATATCGGCGGCTCGTCGTACCAGATGCTGGTCGGTCACGCGCTGGAGGCGATCAACGCCGGGCGCTGCAACGTTGCACTCATCACGCTCGCCGGACGGCCGCGCAGCGAGGGCCAGGCGACCGGCACCGCGGTGCGCGCCGGCAACCCCGCGCAGCCCGACATGCAGTTCGAGTACCCGTACGGCCCCGTCGTCGCGAACATGTACGCGATGTGCGCGGCGCGGCACATGTACCAGTACGGCACGACCAGCGAGCAGCTCGCCTGGATCAAGGTCGCGGCCTCGACCCACGCGCAGTACAACGAGCACGCGATGCTGCGCAACGTCGTCACGGTCGAGGACGTGGTGAACTCGCCGATGGTCTCGACGCCGCTGCACCGGCTCGATTGCTGCGTCATCAGCGACGGCGGCGGCGCGCTGATCGTCACCAAGCCGGAGATCGCGAAAAGCCTCAAGCGTCCGCTGGTCAAGGTGATCGGCGTCGGCGAGCACCCGAAGGGACAGTTCGCCGGCCAGGTCGATCTGACCTACTCCGGCGCGCGCTGGTCGGGCCCGGCGGCGTTCGAGATGGCGGGCGTGAAGCCGTCCGATATCAAGTACGCGTCGATCTACGACAGCTTCACCATCACGGTGCTGATGCAGCTCGAGGACCTCGGTTTCTGCGAGAAGGGCCAGGGCGGCAAGTTGGTGCAGGACGGCAATCTGATCTCCGGCCAGGGCAAGCTGCCGTTCAACACCGATGGCGGCGGGCTGTGCAGCAACCATCCGGCCAATCGCGGCGGCATCACCAAGATCATCGAGGCGGTGCGCCAGGCGCGCGGCGAGGCGCACCCGAAGGTGCAGGTGCCCAACGCCAACCTGGTTCTCGCGCACGGCACGGGCGGCTCGCTCGGCACGCGGCACGGCAGCAGCACCGTCATTCTGGAGCGGGAGTAATCACCCATGGCTGAAGCGAAGATCGGCTTCGTCGGCGACGCCGGCAGCAACCCCGAGACCAAGCCCTACTGGGACGGCTGCAACGCGGGCAAGCTCATGCTCACGCGCTGCAAGGATACCGGCAAGGTGTTCTCCTACCCGCGCGGCATCTCGCCCTTCACGCTGTCGAACAACGTCGAGTGGCTGGAGGCCAAGGGCACCGGCGTGCTCTACTCCTACAGCACGATGGAGCGCGCCAACCCGCCCTACACGATCGCCTACGTCACGCTCGACGAGGGCACCACGATCATGTCCGGCATCACCGATACGGATGTGTCGAAGCTGAAGATCGGCCAGAAGCTCAAGGTCGTGTTCAAGGCGAGCGAGACCGGCCAGAAGGTGCCGTTCTTCACCCCGGCCTGACCGCGCCTGTCGCGCCAGAATGAGCGGCGTCGGCCCACGCGGGTCGGCGCCGTTCGCGTTTTCCGCGAGTGAGCCCGGATCTGGGGAAAACAGGTGCCCGGGAGAGCCCGGATGCGGGCAATGCCGGCCGTCACGGGAGCCCGGATCGGGGTAAAGACGGCGCCCTCGACAGCCCGGATCGGGGCAAAGCGGGGCTGGCCGGCGGGCTTGCGGATACGCCGCGATCAGCCGACCTTGCGCTTTGTAGCACAAGGGAGTGTCGATGGGCACGTCGGTCGACGTCGCGGTGATCGGGGCCGGGGTGGCGGGCCTCGCGGCCGCTGCCGCGCTGGGCAAGGCGGGTCTCTCCGTCGCCGTGCTGGAAGCGGGCAATCGGATTGGCGGACGCGCCTGGACGGTTCGACCGCCCTCGCTCGGCGGCGCCTATTTCGACATGGGGGCGATCTGGCTGCACGCGGCGGAGAGCAACCCGCTGGTGCCGATCGCGCGCGCCGCCGGCGAGCGGCTGGTCGACGCGGATGGACAGCGTGCCCGCCGCACGTTCCTCGATGGCCATCTCGCGACGGAGGCGGAACGCGCCGGTTCCGCTACTGCCTGGGAGCGGTTCGAGGCAATGGCTGACAAGCTGCTCGGTGACGGGGTGGCGGATGCGAGCCTCGCCGAAGTGGCCCAGCGCCTGCCTGACGATCCCTGGGCCGTGACGGTCGAGACCTGGGAGGGGCCGATCATCTGCGTCGCCGACTCGGCCGAGTTCAGCCTGCGCGACTGGCGGGCCAACCAGCTGTCGGGCAGCAACATCCTGGTCGCGGGTGGTCTCGGCGCTTTTGTCGAGCGCCGCCTCGCGCCGACGGACGGGCTGCATCTCGACACCCCGGCGACCCGCATCCGCTGGCAGGAGCCGGGCGGGCGCGTCGCCGTGGAGACGCCGCGCGGCGTCGTGGAGGCTGCATCCTGCATCGTCACCGTCTCGACCGGCGTGCTGGCGTCGGGCCGGATCGCCTTCGACCCGCCTTTGCCGTCCACGGTGCAAGAATGCCTGGGCGGCCTCCCGATGGGACTGGCGCTCAGGGTGGTGCTGCGCGCCGCCGGCGCCGACCGGCTGGACCTGCCGGATTTCTGCTCGCTCGACCGCCGTTTCACGCGGGACGATCCGGCGATCGTGTTCAATGCCTGGCCTTGGGGGTTCGACTATCTGAGCGCCTGGATCGGCGGATCGCTCGCCTGGGAGCTGAGCCGCGCGGGCGCGGCGGCGGCGGAGGAATTCGCGCGGGGCGAGCTGCGCCGGATGCTCGGGGCACGGGTGGACCGCGCCTTGCGGCCGGGAGCGGCGCTGGTCACCGGCTGGGGCGCCGATCCGCTGTTCCAGGGCGCCTACGCCTATGCCCGGCCGGGGCACGCCGAGGCGCGCCGCCGGCTGGCCGAGCCGCTGGCCGGCGGGCGGCTGCTGATCGCCGGCGAGGCCACCCACGAGACCCTGGCGGGGACCGTCGGCGGCGCCTGGCTGAGCGGCGAGGCGGCGGCGGAGCTTGCCGTTCGTGCCGTGCGCGGCGCATGAAGCTCCTGTTCTGGCGACGTCCCCGGATCGGCGTGATCGAGCTGCACGGCGTGCTCTCGGGGCGCCCCGGCGCCCTCAACGCCCGCGCCTTCGCCCCGCTGATCGAGCGGGCGTTCCGTGCCGCGGGAAAAGGCGGAAACGTGATCCTCGACATCGACAGCCCCGGTGGCTCGCCGGTGCAGTCCGACCTGATCGCCTCGCTGGTGCGCCGGCAGGCCGACAAGGTGGGGGTGCGGGTGACGGCGGTGATCGCGGAGGTCGGCGCCTCGGGCGGCTATTGGCTGGCCTGCGCCGCCGACGAGATCCTGGCCAGTCCGATGAGCGTGGTCGGCTCGATCGGCGTGATCGGCGGCGGCTTCGGCTTCACCGACCTGATCGCCCGCCTCGGCGTGCAGCGGCGGCTCTACACGGCGGGCGACAACAAGGCGCGGCTCGACCCGTTCAGCCCGGAGCGGCCGGAGGACGTGGCCTTCGTCAAGCAGGTGATGGATGACCTGCACGGGCGCTTCATGGACTGGGTGCGCGCCCGTCGCGGCGAGCGGCTGCGGGGCGAGGAGGCGGCGCTGTTCGACGGCGGCTGGTTCCTCGGCGCGCGGGCGCGGGAGCTTGGGCTGGTCGACGGGTTCGGCGACCTCGACGGCGTGGTGCGGCGGATCGGCGGCGAGCGGGCGGTGCCGCGCGTGTTCCGGCCGAAGCGGCGCGGCTTGCTGCGCCGGCTGCCGAGGCTGGCGGCGGAGGCGGCTGTCGAGGCCGCGCTCGAGGCGGTCGTCGAGGCCGGCGAGGCGCGGCGCGGCCGGATCAGCCTGCTTGCCGCGCCAGCAGACCGGGCCCGCTGACGCCCGGGGGCTGCGGGGTCGGGTGGGTCTCCGGCTCGACCGGCTCGTCCGCGCCGAGCGCCACCGACAGCCGCGCCGCGGTGTCCAGCACGATCGGGAGCAGGGAGCGGGCGCGGTGCGGGCGCACCCGCAGCACCGGCGCCGCGACGAACAGCACCGCGACCACCAGCCCGCTGCCGTCCCTGACCGGGGCGGCGATCGAGACCGCGCCGGGTTCGACCTCCTCGGCGGTGAGCAGCCAGCCACGAGCGCGGATGCGCTGCATGTCGGCCACCAGCCAGTCGGGGTCGGTCCGCGTGGCGGGGGTGAAGCGCGGCAGTCGCATCCCGAGCACCTGCTTGCGTACCGTGTCCGGCGCGTAGGCCAGCAGGATGCGGCCGCAGCCGGCGTGCAGCGGCCGGCGCCGGCCGACATCGCTGTAGAGACGCAGCGCCTGGTCCGGCCGGTAGGCAGCGACCGTCTCGCTCTCCACCCCGTCGCGGATGCGCAGGTAGACCGTCTCGCCGCAGGACTGCCCGAGTGCGGTCATGAACGGCATGGCGACGGCGGCGAGTGCGCCCTGGGCGGACGCGGCGCGGCCGAGCAGTCCCCATCGGGCACCGAGCCGCCAGGAGCCGCGTGCCTTGTCCTGGATGGCGAAGCCGCGGGACTCCATCGTCCGCAGCAGCCGGAAGCCGGCGGTGCGGGTGCAATGCGCCTCCTTGGCGAGGTCGGCGAGCGGGGCTGGGCCGATGCGGGCGAGCGCTTCCAGCAGGTCGAGTGCGCGGTCGACGGCGGCGATGCTGTACCGGCCGGTTTCCGGCTCGGCGGTCAGGCCGGGCATTCAATGCGATCCCGAGGTCATTAAATTACTGTGAGAATGTCAGGTTGTGCCGGCTGCGTCAAAGCTTCACTGGTGACGCAAAATCTGGACTGGCCTCACGCGTTCGGCTGGGCCGGGCGTCGCCATCCTGCGCCAGCGCTTGTGGTGCTAGGCGGCGTGCGGTAAAGCCCCCGCCTCACGGCCGCGAGGTCGCTTGCCGGCGAGAACGGGCCGGGCCAGCGGGCGTGGTGGAATTGGCAGACACGCCAGATTTAGGTTCTGGTGGCGCAAGCCGTGGGGGTTCAAGTCCCTCCGCCCGCACCACGGCCTTCCGGCGAGGCGTTCGTAAGGATATTCGGGCTGATGCAGGTTACTGAAACCCTCTCCGACGGGCTCAAGCGCGCCTATAGCGTGATCGTTCCCGCCGCCGATATCGCCAGCCGGCGCACCGCGCGGCTGACCGAGGTCGGCAAGACCCTGCGCCTGCCCGGCTTCCGCCCCGGCAAGGTGCCGCTGCCCGTGGTGCGCCAGCGCTACGGCACCGCGGTGAT
>DATIMU010000157.1:0-2103 GCA_035475015.1 Acetobacteraceae bacterium | reverse complement strand
GGCGGCGGCGGACCGCTGCCTGGCGGCGTGCCTGCCAAGTCGATGGAGAAGCCGTGATGCGCCGTCTCGCCCAATTTGCCCTGCTGGGCGCGCTCGCCGGCGCAGTCGCTGCCGGCCCCGCCCGCGCGCAGGAGACCGAGGCGCCGACGCCGCCCGCGCAGAAATGGAGCTTCTCCGGCCTGTTCGGCGCTTACGACCTCGCCGCCGCGCAGCGCGGATTCGGGATCTACGAATCCGTCTGCTCGAACTGTCATTCGATGAACCTGCTGCACTACCGCGACCTCGCCGGCATCGGGCTCACGCCCGCGCAGATCAAGGCGGTGGCGTCGAACAACACCGTGCCGCTCGGGACCAACGATCAGGGCGAGCCGATCACCGGGCCGGCCTTGCCGTCGAGCCCGTTCAAGGCGCCGTTCGCCAATGAGAAGGCGGCGCGCGCGGCGAATAACGGCGCGCTGCCGCCCGACCAGTCGCTGATGGTCAACGCCTACCCCGGCGGGGCGGATTTCGTCTACGCCGTGCTCACCGGCTACACCGACCCGCCGCCGGGCTTCCAGCTGCAACAGGGGATGAACTACAACAAGTACTTCCCGGGCCATCAGATCGCCATGCCGCAGCCGCTGCAGGCCGATCAGGTCCAGTACACCGACGGCACCAAGCCGACGCTGGAGCAGGAGGCGCACGACGTCGTCACCTTCCTGGCCTGGGCGGCCAACCCCGAAATGGTGCAGCGCAAGCAGATCGGCGTGCGCGTCGTGCTGTTCCTGGTGCTGATGACCGGCCTGACGTACGTGGTGAAGCGGAAGGTGTGGTCGGACGTCCATTGATCGGACGCGAGGCCGGGCGTTGCCGGAGGCGCGAATGGCGGAGCGCATCGAGCCGGTGGTCGAGCCGGTAATCGGCATCGTCGGCGGCTCGGGCCTCTACGACATCGACGGGCTGGAGGAGAAGGTCTGGCGCGCCGTCGAGACGCCGTGGGGCGCGCCCTCCGATGCCCTGCTGTTCGGCCGGTTGGGCGGCGTGCGCTGCGTGTTCCTGCCGCGCCATGGACGCGGCCACCCGCTATCGCCGACGCATCTGAACTACCGCGCCAACATCGCCGCGCTGAAAAGCTCAGGCGTCACGGACGTGATTTCGCTCTCGGCGGTCGGCAGCCTGCAAGCAGAGCTCCCGCCCGGGCATTTCGTGGTTGTCGACCAATTCATCGATCGCAGCTTCGCTCGCGAGAAGAGCTTCTTCGGCGAGGGCGTGGTGGCGCATGTCTCGATGGCCGACCCGGTCTGCGCGCGGCTCGGCGACGCGGTGGAGGGCGCCTGCCGTGGCCTCGGGCTACCGGTGACGCGCGGCGGCACCTATCTCGTGATGGAAGGGCCGCAATTCTCCACCAAGGCGGAGAGCGCGCTATACCGCTCCTGGGGCTGCAGCGTGATCGGCATGACCAACATGCCGGAGGCCAAGCTCGCGCGCGAGGCGGAGCTTTGCTACGCGACCGTCGCGATGGTTACCGACTATGATTGCTGGCATCCCGACCACGACCACGTCACGGTGGACGCGGTGGTGCGCGTGCTGCTCGACAACGCCGACAAGGCCCGCGCGCTGGTGAAATCGGTGGTGCCGCGGATCGGCGCGGCCCGCGCGTTGTGCGTCTGCGGCTGCGACCGGGCGCTCGACAACGCGGTCATCACCGCGACCCATATGCGCGATCCGGCACTGGTCGCAAAGCTGGCGACGGTCGCCGGCCGGGTGTTGCGCCCGGCCTGACGCCGTTGCCGCCGCGCTATATGCGCCCGATCACCAGCAGAATGATGACGATGATGAGGATGATGCCGAGCCCGCCAGACGGGTAGTAGCCCCAGCCGCCGCTGTAAGGCCACGTCGGCAGGGCGCCGAGCAGCAGGATGATGAGGATGATGAGTAGGATGGTGCCCATCGTGCAGAACCTTTCTCGCGTGTAACGTCGCGGAAAGGAACGCGCGTGCCCGCATTGGGTTCACGCGGCTGCGACAGGCACGGCAGGAGGGGAACCGGTCCCCTCCGCCGCCGGCTCAGCCCCAGGTCAGCCGAGATGCTTGGCGAAGAAATCCAGCGTGCGCTGCTGCGCCA
>DATIMU010000156.1:0-2938 GCA_035475015.1 Acetobacteraceae bacterium | reverse complement strand
GGACGGCCACATCACCAACCCGGAGGACGGCCGGGTATGGAACGCCCAGATCTGGCAGGACACCCAGGGCAGGCTGCATCTGCGCGGCTATATCGGCCTGCCGCTGCTCGGCGCGACGCAGATCTGGACCCGCTACCCGGGAAGGATCGGCGCGCGCTGCCGTATGGAGTGAGATCGGCCCCGCGCCCGCGACAGATCGCTGGTCCAGCTTGCGGCCCAGCACCAAAAGTTGGTATGTTTCGTTCGCGGATTGCTTGCGGGCGGCTCTCGTAGGACACGAGCAATGAGCGTGACCCTGGCGGACGTACAGAAGCAAGAACGCGATGCGCTGCTCGGAGAGTATCTCTACCCGGAGGGTATTCTCGGCAACCTCAAAGCTTCGCCCTACGCCGCGGTCCCCGCGATCTCGATCCTGGCGACCACGCCGAGCGCGATCCGGTCCAAGCACCCGGTCGTGATCGAACCGTTCCCTGGCAACAGCACCTCGAAAGGCTTCGTCCAGTATTGCCCGAGTCTTGGCTACAAATTCCTGTGGCTACGCCCGGAGGATGACGACTATCTGACCACCTACAAGGCGTTCCTGAAGCGCCACCACGGCATTGGCCATATGCCCAAAGGCTACGACGTCGATCATCTCTTCAATCGGGCAAGGGCATCCGGCCTCGGACTCTCCTTCGTGCGGATGATCCTGCTGAAGCCGGGCGAGAACCGCTCGCACGGCGCCGGTTACGAGAGCTCTCGTACAAAGGGGGGAATCGGCAAAACCGGCCGCGAGCGCGGGATCGACGAGATCATGCTGATGAAGCTCTGCGGCATTCGGAGCCCGCGCAAGAACCGCCCATTCTCGCCGGAAATGGCCGCGCATATGGCCCGGATAGCTGCCCTGTTCGGCATGTCGCCGCTGGAGATCGAAACCAATATCCGCGACCTGATGGAGGTCGCCGCATTCCGGCCGGCGGCAGACTGACGGCTCGGGTTTCGCGGTCCAGCGCATGTGGAGGCCGCGACAACGCCATCACGATGGCAACCCGTCCGCTACCGCCGGAATCCGGTAGAGCCGGCCCGTGGCATCCAGATCGGCGACGCTCCACGCGCCGCCGGTGCCCTCGACCAGCCAGCGCAGGATGGCCCACAGGTCGCGGTCCGCGGCATCCTCGTCGAGCGGTTCGAGCGCCGGGAGGACGGCGGAAATTTCCACGCCGGCGGGAAAAGGCTCGCCGCTGCGGCCGATGAACACCAGCGCGTACGCGCAGCCCGACGGCGCCCGCAGATAGCCCGGCGCCGCCAACCCGACCCGGTCGAGATCGAACACGCGGGTCAGGAAGGCGCGAAATTCGGGATAGTGGCCGACGCGGTCCTCGGCGAGGAGGAATGCGAGACGGGTGTCCTCCAGCGAGGGCGCGGGGATCGGTTGCACGCCGCTCATCTCAGGCACTCCCCAAACGTGCGAGAAAATCGGCGATCAGCGCGCCGATCTCGGGGCCGGAATCCTCCTGCAGGAAGTGGCGGCCGGTGACGAGATGCGGCCCCTCGGCGTGCGGCAGCAGCGCCTTGAAGCGACCGGCGAATTTTTCCCGGTCGAACACGTCGTCGTCGCGGCCCCAGATGATCTGCACCGGCTTTTTCCATGCGCGCAGTCCCTGCTCGATCCAGTTGAAACGATCGAGCGCCCGCGCCCCCTCGTCGAGCGGAATCCAGCGCGGCCATGTCCAGGTGAGCAGCCGCGAGGCAGGGTCCGGCAGCACCGCCTCGTATGCCGCCTGCGCCCGCTGGCGAAAGCGCGCGCGATCGACCACGGACAGATAGACGCCGCGCCCGGCCAGCACGTTGTGGCGGCCGAGCAAATAGGGACCGACCAGCGGCGCGTGCATCAGCCGCCAGGGAAATACCCGCGTGTGGAAATCCGACGGCGGCAGCGCCCAGCCCCAGCTGCTCATCACGACGAGCGCGCGGACCCGCTCGGGATTGGCCAGCGCGAAGCCGAGGCCGGTCGGGCCGCCCCAGTCGTGCCCGACGATGGTTGCGTTTGAAACGTCCAAGCCGCGGAGCAGGGCCGCGAGATTGGCGATGTGCCCGTCGAGGCCGTGAGCCTGCTCCCGCGTGGGTTTCTCCGACAGGCCGAAGCCGATCATGTCGGGCACGATGACGCGGTGCCCGGCCGCGAGCAGCGGCGGGATCACCTCGCGCCAGAGGAAGCCCCAGGTGGGATTGCCGTGCAGCAGCACCACCGGATCGCCCCCGCCGCCGTCCGGGCCGACATCGACATAGTGCATCCGCCAGCCGTCGACGCGCGCGCATCGGGGCTCGAACGGCCACGCCGCGCGGGCGCTTTGCGGCAACTCGACGTGCGTGGTCATGCGTCTCTCCCGTCGTCGCGCGGCTTGCCTGTCCGGCGCGGCGCCGTTACGTTGCCCACATGATCCACCGTCCCGACCTGCGTTCGGCTGCCGCGATCCTCGCGGTGATCCTGCCCTTGGCGATGGTCGGTTGCCAACAGATGCCGGTCTCGCCGCCGCCCGCCGCCGACGCGATCCCGCCGCCGGGCAATCTCGAGCCGCCCAACATGGCCGCTCCACCGCGACCCGCGTTGCGACCGGGCTGGGACGGCGCCTATGCCGGCGAAGGTCTCCTGACCTTCGACCCGGGTGGCCAGATCAGCTGCCCGAGCCGGATGCCGGTGCACGGCATGACTGTCGCCGGCGGCCACGTCCGCTTCGGCGATTTCAGGGGCACCGTCGGGCCGGACGGCACGGTGCGGATGCCGTTCGGACAATCCTATGTCTCCGGCCGGTTCGCCGACGGCCGTTTCATGGGTAATCTCTTCCAACCATTTCCCGGCTGCCGCTACGATCTGCGATTGAGCCGCACCGGCTCCTGACGCGATCAGCCGGTCCCGCCCACGACGCGCCGCTCGGCGAGTGCCGCGATCTCCGCCGCG
>DATIMU010000155.1:0-7607 GCA_035475015.1 Acetobacteraceae bacterium | reverse complement strand
CGTGCTGTCGCTGGGGATCTGGCTGCTGTCGGTCGTCCCGGCCAGCGCCGGAAATCCCGGCGTGGGTGTCGCGCCCGGCTGGGGCGCAGGAGCTCCCGGCGTGGGCGTCGCGCCGGGCGTCGGTGTGGGAGCACGCGGCGTGGGTGTTGCGCCGGGGGTGGGCGCGGGGGCTCCAGGCGTGGGTGTCGCGCCCGGCGCGGATGTCGGAGCGCGCGGCGTGGGCGTCGTGCCCGGCGTGGGCGCGGGAGCGCCGGGAGCGGGTGTCGCACCCGCCAACCGCGGCGGTCCGGTCAACCGTCGCGGCGTCCGTTGAGCGCGCCGGTTCGGGGCGGCGGGACATGCGCCACGGTTGGCCACCGTCGGGTCTTTTCCACTGGCAGGGCTTTTCCACCAGCAGGGAAAACCGGTATGACAGCGTAGCGATCTTGACCGGAGGTGGGGCAGGCGTGTAGGGTCGCAATCGCGGCGTGTGTGTCAGCGATGGCCGTCCACGCGAGTCCGCGACCAGCGATGACAGTCAGCTTGTGCCCATGAGGGGCATTCTGAGGGGGCGGCCATGAGTGCGAGCATCCACGAAAAGCTCAACCGCGTGCGCAAGCCGCGGGTGCACATCACCTACGACGTCGAGACCGAGGGCGCCGAGGTGCAGCGCGAGCTGCCGTTCGTGATGGGCGTCATGGGGGATTTCTCGGGCGATCCGACGAAGCCCCTGGCGCCGCTCGCCGATCGCAAGTTCGTGCAGATCGACCGTGATAATTTCGACGAGGTCATGTCGCGGATCGGCCCGGGCCTGAAGCTGCGGGTCGACAACACGCTGGCCGGCGACGGCAGCGAGATCGCGGTCGATCTCAAGTTCAACGGCATCGACGATTTCGAGCCGGCCCGCGTCGTCGAGCAGGTGCCGGCGCTGAAGCAGCTGATGGAGACCCGCAACAAGCTGCGCGACCTCATGGGCAAGGTCGACCGCTCCGTCGAGCTCGAGAACCTGCTCGAGCAGGTGCTGCAGAACGAGACCGAGCTCAAGTCGCTCTCGAGCCAGCTCGGCATCGACAAGAAGGAGGGCTGATCGATGTCCGAGGCACAGACCGGCGCAGGCGCCGCCGAGGCCGTCGCCACCGAGCAGGTCAACCTCCTCGACCAGGTGGTCGCCGCGACCAAGCAGACCGAGCCCGACCGCGCGCAGGAGCTGGTCAAGACGCTGGTCGAGCAGGCGCTGACCGGCACCGTCACGTTCGATCGCAACCTCACGCGCACCTTCGACCGGGCGATCCAGGCGATCGACCGCAAGATGTCGGAGCAGCTCAACCAGATCATGCACCACGAGAAGTTCACCAAGCTCGAGGGCGCCTGGCGCGGGCTGCACTACCTGGTGATGAACTCCGAGACCGGCACCAGCCTCAAGCTGCGGATGCTGAACGTCAGCAAGCGGGATCTGAACCGCGACCTGACCAAGGCCGTCGAGTTCGACCAGAGCCAGCTGTTCAAGAAGATCTACGAGAACGAGTTCGGCACCCCGGGCGGCGAGCCGTACGGCGCGCTGATCGGCGACTACCAGTGGAGCAACCACCCCGACGACGTCGAGACGCTGCGGCTGATCTCCAACGTCGCCGCCGCCGGCTTCTGCCCATTTGTCTCGGCCGCCGCGCCCGAGCTGTTCGGCTTCGGCGACTACACCGAGCTGCCCCGCTCGCGTGATCTCGCCAAGATCTTCGAGAGCGCCGAATACATGAAGTGGCGCAGCTTCCGCGACAGCGAGGACAGCCGCTTCGTCTCGCTGGTCTGCCCGCGCGTCATCGCCCGCCTGCCGTATGGTGCCGCGACCAAGCCGATCGACGAGTTCGCCTACGAGGAGGCGCCGTTCGACGCCGCCGGGGCGGCGAAGTCGATGAACCATCACGACTATTGCTGGATGAACGCGGCGTACGTCATGGGTACGCGCATGACCGACAGCTTCGCCAAGACGGGATTTTGCGTGACGATCCGCGGCGCCGAGGGCGGCGGCAAGGTCGAGGGCCTGCCGATGCACGTCTTCCAGTCCGACGACGGCGACCAGGACAGCCAATGCCCGACCGAGATCGGCATCACCGACCGGCGCGAGTTCGAGCTCTCCAATCTCGGCTTCCTGCCGCTGTCGCACTACAAGAACACCGACTACGCGGTGTTCTTCGGCGGCCAGACGGTGCAGAAGCCGAAGAAATACGATCGCCCGGAAGCCACGGCGAACGCGGCGATCTCGGCGCGGCTGCCCTACATCATGGCCACCGGCCGGTTCGCGCACTACCTCAAGGTGATGGCGCGCGACAAGATCGGCAGCCTGATGGAGGCGTCCGACTGCGAGGTGTGGCTCAATCGCTGGATCAGCAATTATACCAACAGCAACGAGAAGGCGGGCGTCGAATCGAAGATGCGCTACCCGCTGCGCGAGTCCAAGGTCGAGGTGAAGGAGATCCCGGGCAAGCCCGGCTCGTACAACGCCGTCGCCTATCTCCGCCCGTGGCTGCAGATGGAGGAACTCACTACGAGCATGCGCCTGGTGGCACGCATCCCGCAGAAGGCGTGATCGCGGGCCCGATCGCCGCCCTTGAGGGGCGCCGGGCTGCCCCGGCGCCGCACCTTCATGACCACCGCCGCATGACCACCGCCGCATGACCACCGCCATTGCCGCGCGGCCGGCAATCCCGGCCGCAGCCGAGGGAGAGGGGCCTGCCCCGCTGCGGGACGCGGTGCTGGCCGGGCGCTTCTTCGGCGTCAAGCACACCGCGTTCGCCGAGCGTCTCGCCGCGCTGCTGGCGGGCACGCCGGGACAAGCGCTGCTCGCCTGGTTCGGGCCGCGCCACGCCGCGCACCTGCTCGGCGACGCGGATGCCCTGCGCGCCGCCCTCGACCGCGACATCGCCACCATCGATCGGCTGCTCTCGGCGCAGCTCGACGCGGTGCTGCACGCGCCCCGGCTGCGGCGGCTGGAAGGCTCGTGGCGGGGGCTGGCCTGGCTGGTCGGCGGGCTCGATCCGGCGGGGCGGGTGAAGGCGCGACTGCTCAACGTCGGATGGCCGGAGATTTGCCGCGATCTCGAACGCGCCGCCGAGATGGACCAGAGCAATCTGTTCCGCCGCGTCTACGAGGACGAGTTCGGCACGCCGGGCGGCGAGCCCTTCGGGCTGCTGGTGGTCGACCACGAGGTGCGCCACCGCCCCACCGCCGCCGCGCCGACCGACGACGTGACGGCGATCGCCTCGCTCGCGGGTGTCGCGGCAGCGGCGTTCGCGCCGGTGGTGCTGGCCGCCTCGCCGGCGCTGCTCGAGGTCGACGAGTTCGCCGACCTCGCGATGACCGCCGACCCGGCCGCGCCGTTCCGCGGCCAGCTGCACGCCCGCTGGCGCGGCCTCGCGTCGCGCGAGGACATGCGCTTCGTCTGCGTCGCCCTGCCACGGGTGCTGGCGCGGCTGCCCTGGGGCGACGACCCGGCGCGCGCCGACGGGTTCCGCTACGCCGAATACGCGCCCGATGCGCGCAGCCGGGTGTGGATGTCGGCCGGCTACTGCTTCGCCGCCACCGTGGCGCGCGCCTTCGCCGACCACGCCTGGCCGGCCGACGTGCGCGGCGTTGACACCGACCGCGAGGGCGGCGGGGTGGTGACGCATCTCCCCGCCGAGCCGTTCGGCACCGATCCGCCGGGCGTCTGGACCCGGCCGCCGCTCGATCTCGTGCTGCATGACCGGCAGGAGCGGGCGCTGGTGGAAGCCGGGCTGATGCCGCTGTCCGGCCTGCCCTACACGGTGGACGCCGCCTTCACCTCGGTGCGCAGCCTGCAGAACCCCAAGACCTATGCGGGCCAGAACGCCGACGCGGCGGACGCCAGCGCGCGCATCTCCGCCCAGATAAACTCGATGCTGTGCGTCGCCCGCTTTGCGCATTACGTGAAGGTGATGGGCCGCGACATGGTCGGCTCGCACCAGACCGCCGAGCGCATCGAGCAGCGTCTGCAGACCTGGCTCGGCGGCTACATCAACGCCAGCGTCAACGCCGGCCCGGACACGCGGGCGCGCTATCCGCTGATGGCCGGGCGCGTCACGGTGCGCGAGCGGCCCGGCCGCCCGGGCGTGTTCGGCTGCACGGTGCAATTGCAGCCGCATTTCCAGCTGGACGACGTGGCCGCCACCTTCCGCCTGGTGACCGAGGTGGTCGCACCGGGCCGGCGCGCGTGAGCGGCTGCCCTGAACGAGGAACCGAATGATGGCTGAGACACGAGAGAGCGCGGGCGATCTGTTCCGGGCCGGCAAGCTGGCGCAAGCGGTGGAGGCCGCCAACGCCGAGGTGCGCGGCGCGCCGGCCGATCTCGGCGCCCGGGTGCTGCTGGCCGAGCTGCTGCTGTTCGCGGGCAATCTGGAGCGCGCCGACGTGATCCTCGACGCCGCCGGCCAGATCGAGCCGCAGGCCGCGATCGTCATGGCCGAGTTCCGCCAGCTGCTGCGCGGCGAGACGGCGCGACGCCAGCTCCGCCGCGACGGCAGGCTGCCGGATTTCCTCGGCGAGCCGACCGCGGCGCAGACCTCTTCCCTGGCCGCCTGGGTGGCGCTGCGGGCGGGCGACGCGGCGGGTGCTGCGGCCCGCGCGGCGGAAGCCGAGGGCATCCGCCCCCGGACGCCGGGCGTCGCGGGTGACGCGGCGTTCGACGATTTCCGCGACGCCGACGATCTCTGCGCCGGGTTCTTCGAGGTGCTGACCACCACGGGAAAATATTTCTGGGTGCCGACGGAGCGCGTCGAGAGCGTGGAATTCCATCCGCCCAAGCGCCCGCGCGACCTGTTCTGGCGGCGCGCCTCGATGTCGGTGCGGGGCGGGCCGGACGGCGACGTGTATATCCCGGCGATCTACGGCACCGACGACCCGGCACTCGGCGACGAGCTGCGGCTCGGACGCGCGACCGACTGGCTGGAGGAGGGCGAGGGGCCGGTGCGCGGCGTCGGCCAGCGGGTGTTCCTCGTCGGGCAGGACGCGACCTCGATCATGGACATGACGACGCTCGAATTCGGCGTCGCGGCCGGGGGCGCGTGAGCGGCGCGCGCGGCCGGCCCGAGCCGGCGCGGCGCGATCCGCCGCGCGCGCATCTACCGTTGCTCGACCGGCTGATCGACGAGGCCCCCGAACGCGAGCAGGACGCGCCGTTGTCGCCGGCCGAGGCGATGGCGGCGCTGCGCCGCTCGGTCCGGCGCGACATGGAGGCGCTGCTCAATGCCCGGCGGCGCTGGCGCTCCTGCCCGCGCGGGCTGACGGAACTGGCCGTCTCGCCACTGAACTACGGCATCCCGGACTGCACCGGCGGGGCGTTCCAGGATGTGCGCGAGCGCGAGGCGCTGCGCCGCGAGATCGAGGACACGGTGCGCCGCTTCGAGCCGCGCTTCCAGTCGGTGCGCGTCACCTTGGTGGAGGGCAGGAACAAGCTCGAAGCGACGCTGCGCCTGCGCATCGAGGCGCTGCTGCACGCCGAGCCGGCGCCCGAGCCCGTCACCTTCGACACCGTGATCGACGTCACCACGGCGGACGCGGTGGTGCGCTCCCATGACGAGCGATAGGGTGCGGCGCGGTGTCTGACGCGCTGCTGCCCTACTACGATCGCGAGCTCAACGCGATCCGCGCGCTGGCCGCCGAATTCGCCGAGGCCAACCCCAAGATCGCCGGCCGGCTGCGGCTGTCGGCCGACGCGGTGGACGATCCGCATGTCGCGCGGCTGCTCGAAGGCATCGCCTTCCTCGCCGCCCGGGTGCATCACCGTCTCGACGACGAGTTCCCCGAGCTGACCGACGCGCTGCTTGGCGTGCTCTATCCGCACTATCTCGCCCCCGTGCCGTCCTGCGCGATCGCGCAGTTCACCTGCCTGCCGGAGCTGCAGGTGCCGGCGCGCATCGCGCCCGGCCTGCCGCTCGACACCGAGCCGGTGCGCGGCGAGACCTGCCGCTTTCGCACCGCCTATCCGGTGACGCTGTGGCCGGTCGAGGTCGAGAGCGTGCGGCTGTCCGGCCTGCCGCTCGCGGCACCGGCCAATCCGCGCGCCGTGGGTGCGGTGGGCGTGCTGCGCATTGGCCTCAAATGCGCCTCGGCGGAGGCCAGCTTCACCCAACTCGGCGTCGATCGCCTGCGCTTCTTCCTGCGCGGTGCGGCGAACATCTCGCTGCCGCTCTACGAGCTGCTGTGCCGCCACACCGTCGGCATCGCGCTCGCCGACGGGCCGAACGATCCGGCGCCGGTGCTGGTGCCGCCCTCGGCGATCGAGCCGGTGGGGTTCGATGCCGAGGACACGCTGCTGCCCTGGCCGGCGCGCAGCTTTTCCGGATTCCGGCTGCTCACCGAGTATTTCGCGTTTCCCGAGAAATTCATGTTCCTCGATATCGGCCGGCTCGAGAGCAAGACCTTGGTTTCCGGCGGCAATCGCATGGAAATATTCGTCTACCTCGACCGTACCCTGCCCGAGCTCGAGCGGGCGATCGGCGCCGACGCGCTGCAGCTCGGCTGCACGCCCATCGTCAACCTGTTCCCGCAGCGCTGCGAGCCGGTGCCGCTGAACCACACCGCGACCGAATACCGCGTCGAGCCCGACGTGCGGCGCGCCGGGGCGCTGGAGGTGTGGAGCGTGGAGCGGGTGCGCGAGACGCGGCCCGACGGCTCGTTCCGGCCATGGCAGCCGTTCTACCGGCTGAGCGGCGGCGCGCGGGAGACGGGCGAGACGGGCGGCTTCTATCACACCGCGCGGCGCGTCTCGGCGGCGCCGCTGACCGGCAGCGACGTGTTCCTCGCCCCGCACGATCCCGGCTTCGACGCGGAGAGCCCGGCCGACGCGGTGCTCTCGATCGACGCGCTCTGCACCAACCGCGACCTGCCGGGCGAGCTGCCGTTCGGCGGCGGCCGCCCGCGCCTCAAGCTGGTCGAGGGCGTCGCGGCGGTGGCGCGGGTCGCGTGCCTCACCGCGCCGACCACCACGCAGCGCGTACCGCTGCGCGAGGCGGGGTTCTGGCGGCTGGTCTCGCATCTCTCGCTCGGCCACCTGTCGGTGGTGGGCGGCGAGGCCGGGGCGAACGCACTGAAGGAGATCCTTCTGCTCTACGATTTGCGCGATTCGGCGGAGACCCGCGCGGCGATCGAGGGCCTGGTCGGGGTCACCGCCCGGCCAGGCACCGCCCGCGTCCCCGGTGCCCGGGTCGGCGCCTTCTGTCGCGGGCTCGACGTGACCTTGGAATTCGATCCGCGCGTATGGCAGTCCGCCGGCCTCTATCTGCTCGCCTCGGTGCTCGACCGGTTCCTCGCGCTGCACGCCACCGTCAACAGCTTCGTGCGCACCACCGCGACCTTGCGCGGGCGCGGCGGATCGGCCGCGAGCTGGCCGGCGCGGGCGGGCGGGCGGACGCTGCTGTGACCGAGCCCTCGCCGCTCGAACTGCTGGCGACCGAGCCGCGCCGCTTCGGCTTCGACGCCGCGGTCCGTGTGCTGCTGCACGCCGCGCACGATCCCGACCCGGCCGTCGTGGTGCGCTTCCGCTCGGTCACCGGGCTGGCCTATCCGCCGGCCGACGTGCTGGCGGTGCAATCCGGCGACGAGGGTTCGGCGCCGCGCAT
>DATIMU010000154.1:0-2769 GCA_035475015.1 Acetobacteraceae bacterium | reverse complement strand
TGACCACCGAGCGGACCAATGCCGAGCGGGTCAACGCGGCCAGGTTGACCGCGATCGCCACCGAGGCGGCCGAGCAGTCCGAGCGGCTGACCGTGCCGCGCATCGCACCGGTCCAGCGCCTGCCCGACCTGCTCGCCGCGTGGCCGGGCGGTCGGACGCTGTTCGCGGCGATCGAGCGGTCGGACGCCGCACCCCTCCGCCCGGGCCGAAACGCGGCGGCGGCGGCGCTCCTGGTCGGGCCGGAGGGCGGTTTCGCCGAGCGGGAGCTTGACGCCCTGCGTGCCCGACCCTTTGTTGTGCCGGTCAGCCTGGGGCCCCGCGTCCTGCGGGCCGAGACGGCCAGCATCGCCGGTCTGGCCCTGTTGCAGTCTGGCGATTAGATGAGCCGAAACGCCGAGACCTTGGGAGCCCGATGTCCAACCCCGGAGATGCCGACGCGACCCCGATCACGTCGATGCGGCAGCTGGCCGACTATTTCGCGGCCGGCTGCAAGCCGCCGGAGGCGTTCCGCATCGGCACCGAGCACGAGAAGTTCGGCTTCCGGCGGAGCGATCTCGCCCCACCCCCGTATGAGCCGCGCGGCATCGAGGCGCTGCTCGAAGGCATGGCCGTCGCCGGCGGCGAACCGATTCTCGACCACGGCCGCATCATCGGCCTGAAGCAGGGTGCCGCGTCGATCTCGCTGGAGCCGGCCGGGCAGCTCGAACTCTCCGGCGCCCCGCTCGCCACGCTGCACGAGACGCGGGCCGAGTTCGAGGCGCATTTCGCGGCGGTCGGCGCGGTCTCCGCCGGGCTCGGCCTCGGCTTCGCCCCGCTCGGCTTCCACCCCACCGAGAGCCGCGCCGCGATGCCCTGGATGCCCAAGAGCCGCTACGCGGTGATGCGCGCCTACATGCCCAAGGTCGGCACCATGGGCCTCGACATGATGACCCGCACCTGCACCGTGCAGGTCAACCTCGATTTCGCCTCCGAGACCGACATGGTGCGCAAGCTCCGCGTCTCGCTGGCGCTGCAGCCGCTCGCCACCGCGCTGTTCGCCAACTCGCCCTTCACCGAGGGGCGTCCTAACGGTTTCTTATCCTTTCGCGCCCAGGTCTGGACCGACACCGACAACGAGCGCTCCGGGATTCCCCCGGTGATGTTCGAGGACGGCTTCGGATTCGAGCGGTACGCGCAATGGCTGGTGGACGAGGTGCCGATGTATTTCGTCTACCGAGACGGGCGCTACATCGACGTGGCCGGCCGATCGTTCCGCGACTTCATGGCCGGCCGGGTGCCGGAACTCGCCGCCGAGGTGGCGACCGTCGGGGATTTCGCGGATCACGTCACCACAGCCTTTACCGACGTGCGGCTCAAGCGGTTTCTGGAGATGCGCGGCGCCGATGCCGGCCGCCCGGACATGATGGTGGCGCAATCGGCGTTCTGGGTCGGACTACTATACGACGACGCGGCGCTGGCGGCGGCCGAGGCGCTGGTGCGCCGGCAGAGCTGGCGGGATACGGTCGCGTTGCGTGCGGCGGTGCCGAGCCAAGGGCTCGACGCGCGGCTCGATACGCCCGGAGCGGGGCGGGATCTGCGCGGACTGGCGCGCGAGGCGCTCGCGGTGGCGCGCGAGGGGTTGCGTGCCCGCCGCCGGCTGGATGCGTCGGGGCAGGACGAGGCGATCCATCTCGCGCCGTTGGCGGAGATCATCGACGGCGGCCCGACCCAGGCGGAATACTGGCTCGGAAAATATCACGGCGAGTGGCGCGGGGACGTGAGCCCCATTTTCGCGGAGGCCGCCGTCTAGCGCCCCGAAATGATCGTCTCCTAGTACCGGGCGTGCAGGAGAACTTGCTTATGCAATCACGTTCCGACCATATGAGCATATGAATGTAGGTGCCGTACAGCGTCTGCAGGGGCAGGTCGTGATGCCTGGCGCCAGTGGGCCCGTCACCGTGCGTCTGCGGTTGATCGGGCAGATGGAAGCGTGGACCCTGACCAGCGAGAGCGTCCTGCCCGCTGGGCGGAAGACGCGCGCCCTGCTGGCGGTCATCGCCCTATCCGCGCCGCGCCCGGCGTTGCGCGGCCGGCTGGCCGAGCTGCTCTGGAGCCGCCGGCCGGAGGAGCAGGCGCGCGCCTCGCTGCGGCAAGAAATCCACCGGCTGCTCGACGCGCTCTCGCCCGCCGGCGCCGAGATCCTTTCCATCACCCGCGACCACCTCTCGCTGAAGCCCGGCGCCTTCTGGGTGGACGTGGAGGAAGTCATGCGGGCGACCACCGCCCAGCCGGCCTCGCTGTCGCTGCTCGACGGCGACCTGCTCGAGGATCTCGACGGGGTGGACCCGGCGTTCGACACCTGGCTCACGACCGAGCGGGAACGGCTGCGCGACCGGGCGCGCAATCTCGCCGAGGCGCTGCTGCGCGAGCAGGTGGAGCCGGAGGCGGCGATCCCGGCGGCGCAGCAACTGCTGTCGATCGACCGGGCGCATGAGGGCGCCTGGCGCGCGCTGATGCGGGCGCACGCGGCGCGCGGCGAGCGCGGCATGGCGATCCAGGCGTACGAGCGGTGCCGCGGCGTGCTGGCCGACCTGCTGGACGCCGCACCCTCGGCCGAGACGCAGCGCCTGCTGGCCGAGATCCGCGGCGGCGGCAGCCGGGCGGCGTTCCGCCCGTCGCGCCCGCCGCCGGACGAGCCCGAACCATCGCCGACCAATCCGGCACAGGTGGCCCGCCCCGAGCCGCGGGCGGCGGCGCGGGGCGGCGCTCGGCTGGGGGTGATGCCGCTGC
>DATIMU010000153.1:0-2160 GCA_035475015.1 Acetobacteraceae bacterium | reverse complement strand
TGCCGACGTCCGGCCAGACGCTGACGATCAGCGGCGTCATCGCCGACCAGAATGGTTCCGTCGCGGGCAGCGGCGGGGTGGGCGGACTGGCAGTGAACGGCGGCGGCATCGTCAACCTCCTCGCGCACAACACCTTCACCGGGGGCACGCTGCTCAACGGCGGCACGCTCGAACTCGCCCATGCCAATTCGGCGGGCAGCGGCGCGGTCACGTTCGGCGCGGCGGGGCCGCTGGAAACGCTGAGGCTGGATTTCGTCAACTCCGGCAGCACGGTGGTGGGCCATACCATCCTGTCGCTCGCGGGCGGATCCACCTCGTTCATCTATCTGCCGAATGTCAGCGCCGCCGGCGGTTTGTCCAACGTTACCTACAACACCGCGCAGAACAAGCTGACGTTCTTCTCGGTGAAGGACGGCGCGACCTACACGTTCAACAATCTCGGCGTGGGAGCGGGGTACCGGATCGACTCGACGAGCGTGGTCGCCGATGCGTCGGGGACGGGCGTCGACATCTTCGCGACCGTGACCTGCTTCGCCGAGGGCACGCGGCTGCGCACCGCGCGTGGCGAGGTCGCGGTCGAGGCGCTGGCGGAGGGCGACCTGGTTGCCACACGCGAGGGCGCCGGCGAGACGATGCGGCCGATCGTGTGGGTTGGCCGGCGACACATCGACATCGCGGCGCATCCGAACCCGGCGGCGGTGCAGCCGATCCGCATTCGCCGCGACGCGGTGGCGCAAGGCGTGCCGGCGCGCGACCTGCTGGTCTCGCCCGACCACGCGATCCATCTCGACGGCGCGCTGATCCCGGCGCGGCTGCTGGTGAACGGCGCGAGCATCACGCAGGAGACCGGCGCGCGCTCGGTGCGCTACTTCCACGTCGAGCTGGCCGAGCACGCGATCCTGTTCGCCGAGGGGCTGGAGGCGGAGAGCTATCTCGACACCGGCAACCGCGCGATGTTCGAGAACGCCGGGGTGGCGATGATGCTGCATCCGGATTTCTCGCTCGCCGCACGACTGCGCGACGGCGTGGCGGCGACCTGCGTGCCGCTGGCGGTCGAGGCGACGGTGGTGCGGCCGGTGTGGGCGCGGCTGGCGGAACGCGCGGCGGCGCTGGGGCACGCGGCACCGCCCGCGCCGGCAACCACGCGCGATCCGGCGCTGCGGCTGCGCGCCGGCGGGCGCGAGTTCCGCCCGGTGATGGCGGATGGCGATCGCCTGGTGTTCGCGCTGCCGCCGAGGGTGCGTGAGGCGCATCTGGTCTCGCGCGCCGCGCGGCCGAGCGAGCTGGAGCCGTGGCGCGACGACCGGCGGCTTCTCGGCGTGGCGGTCGGTGGCATCATGGTGCATCAGGGGGCCGCGCGGATCGCGATCGCGCCGGACCATCCGGGACTGGCCGAGGGCTGGTGGGGTGCGGAGCGGGAGGGACATGACGCCTGGCGGTGGACCTCGGGCGCGGCACGCCTGGCGCTGCCCGAGGGCGCGACCTTGCTCGAAGTGCGGCTGGCGGCGACCACCGAGTATCGCATAGGCTCGTCCCCTCATGACGCGGAGCTGCGCGCCGCCTGAGAGATCGGGCGGCCGCGCCGGCCGGGGAGACGATGCAGAACGGCATCCATTTCATCTCCGGCCTGCCGCGCGCCGGGTCGACCCTGCTGGCCGCCCTGCTGGCGCAGAACCCGGCGCTCCATGCCGGTATGACCAGCCCGGTCGGCGCGCTGTATTCGGCGCTGCGGCGGGAGATGGGGGCGAACAGCGAGTTCGCCGTGTGGATCGACGACGCGCAGCGCGAGGCGGTGCTGCGCGGAGTGTTCGCCAATTACTATCACGCGATCCATCCGACGCGGATTGTGGTGGACACCAACCGCATCTGGTGCGCGCATCTGCCTTCGCTCGCGGCGTTGTTTCCGGCGGCACGGGTGATCGCCTGCGTGCGGCATGTGCCGTGGGTGATCGACAGCATCGAGAGCCTGATCCGGCGCAACGTGTGGCAGCCCTCGAAGATCTTCGACGGGGACAACCAGGGCACGATGTGGTCGCGCGTGGAGGCGCTGACGACGCCGGCCGGCATGGTGGGGTTCGCGTGGAACGCGGTGAAGCAGGCGTTCTATGGCAACGAGGCCGACCGGATGCTGGTGCTGACTTACGAGACGCTGACCAGCGA
>DATIMU010000152.1:0-2498 GCA_035475015.1 Acetobacteraceae bacterium | reverse complement strand
TCGCGTCGCCAAGGTCGACGGCAGCCCAGGGATTGCGTTCCGCGATATAGGCCAGCTGGCTTTCGCGCTCCGCGACCGCCAGCCACTCGACCTTCACTCGGTACGCTCACCAGCCCGCTTTACCAATTCCGCCCGCCGCCGGCGCCAGTTCGAGGCGACTTCCTCGTGGGGAACGCGCTTCGCTTCCGGGTCGCCTGTCTCGCGGAGGCCCGGCTCGATTTCGGCACGAAACCAGGCGTCATGCTCCCGCGCCTCACGCTGCCGCTTGACGAACTCCCGCATGAACTCGCGCACGAGCTGGGACGCCGGTCGGGAGGACTCCAATCTGCCACTCACACGCTCACGGCCGCAGGATCACCTTGCTCGCGGCACGCTGGCGGGTGAGCTCGAAGCCTTCGAGGCCGCGCGCCAGGGGCAGCCGATGGGTAATCATCGGCCGGAACGCCTCGGGGTCGCGCGCCACCAGCGCCAGCACGCGATCGAAGGTCGGGCGCGAGGAGCCGTGCGAGGCGCGCAGCTGATGGCGCAGCCGCACGAAATCAGTGAGATTGAAGCTCACCGGCGCGGGATGGATGCCGACCGCGACGATCACGCCGCCCTTGCGCAGCACCCCCATGCCGTCCGCGATGCTGGCGGGATGACCGGTCGCCTCCAGCACCACGTCCACCGGGCGTCCGCCGGTCGCCTCCAGCACCTGCTCGCGCAAGGGGCCTTCCGCGACGTCGATCAGTTCGTCGAAGCCCAGGCTACGCAGCACGTCGAAGCGCGGCGCATCCGCCCGCCCCGCCACCAGCACGCGACCGGCGCCGGCGGCGCGGGCCATCAGCGCGATGCCCTGGCCGATCGTGCCCGGGCCGAGCACCAGCACGGTGTCGCCGAGCCCGACCTCGCCCACCAGCACCGCCTCGCAGCCCACGCCGAGCGGTTCGCTCATGGCGCCGAGCTCCATGTCGACCGTTTCCGGCAGCGCGATGCAATTATGCGCGGGCAGGGTCAGGCGCCGGGCGAAGCCGCCATCGCGCGTCAGGCCGAGCGCCTCCCGCTGCTCGCAGTTTCGTGTGTCGTCCCGTCGGCAGGACGGACACGCGCCACAAGCGATCGCCGGCGTCACGGTGACCCGCGCGCCTTCCGCGACCCCGGCGCCCCGCCCCGCCGCGACCACGGTTCCCGCGAACTCGTGCCCCATCGTCACCGGCATACGGTCGGTCATGAAGCCGTAGCCCTCGGTCCATTCATAGGCGTGGACATCGCTGCCGCAGATGCCGACGGCATCGACGTTCAGCGTGACCTCGCCGACCCCGGGCGCGGGCGGCTCCGGCACCTCCGCGAAATCGAGGCCGAAGGCGGGCTTGGTCTTGCGCAGTGCGAGCATGATCCTGTCCTTAGTGAGAAACGACCGGCGTGCCGTCCGCGCGATTGGCCGCGTAGGCCGCGTCGACCACCGCCATCGCCCGCGCGAGATCGTCGAGCGTCGCCAGGGGTGGCTGGCCGCGCGCGAAGCGGTCGATGCAGGTCTGCACGAACAGCGGATAGAGCGGCGCGTTGCGCGGCATGATTTCGCTGCGCGTCACCGCGCCGTCGGCCAGCCGGTGCACCTCCATCGCCCCGTCGGCGCGCACCACGATGTAGCTGCGCGTGGTGCGCAGGCTGAAGTGCAGGTCGAACGCGCCGGTATCCGCCGGATAGGCGTAGCCAGTCTCCACCGTGCAGACGGCAGCCGGGGCGCGGATCGTCACGGCGGAGAAATCCTCGATGGGGAGGTCCCAGCTCGTGTTGCTCATCAGCGCCGAGACCTCCGCCGGCTCGGCGCGCGAGAGCAGGCGGAACAGGTCGAAGAAATGCACCGCGAGATTGATCGTACAGCCGCCGCCCGATTGCGCCGGATCGAGCATCCAGGCGCAGCCTGATTCGCGATAGCGATACGGCCCGCCGCCGATGTAGCGGAACGCGGCGAAGGTCAGCGCGTCGTCGCCGATCGCCGCTTGCAGGCTCCGGCACATATCGCCCGCGCGGAAATTGAACCCGACGCCGACATGGGCGCCACGCGCCGCGGCCTGGTCGCGGAGCAGGGCGACCTCGGCGGCGTTCATCCCGCCGGGCTTCTCCAGCAGCATCGGCACGCCGCGCTCGATCAGCCAGCCCGCGATGCCGGCGAGATCACAATGCCGGCCGAACACGAACGCAAAGTTGGGCGTCGTCGCCTCGACCAGCGCGCGGTAGTCCGAAAAAGCAGGAACATCGAGCTCCGCGCCCACCCGGCGCGCCACCGCCTCGTCGGGATCGGAGACGCCAACCACCGTGACGCCGGACAGCCGCGTGGCCGGGCGGTAGTAAAGCGGCGCGTGCCAGTGCGAGACGCCGATGAACGCGATGCGCACGTTCGTCAGGGCCGCAGGATCACCTTGCTCGCCGCGCGTTGACGCGCGAGCTCGAACCCGTCGAGGCCCCGCGCCAGCGGCAGCCGGTGGGTGATCATCGGCCGGAACGCCTCGGGGTCG
>DATIMU010000151.1:0-11657 GCA_035475015.1 Acetobacteraceae bacterium | reverse complement strand
GCGCGGCCCCCTCGCCCGCCGCGCCGTGACGCCGTTCGGTTAGGGCTGGCGCGGCACCAGGACGCCGAGCATCCGGCTACTGAGCGACGTGCTGTTGAGCAGCAACGCGGTGCCGGCCACGAGCATCGCGACCAGAGTGAGGATGGTCTGCTCGGTCCCGACGACGCTAAGGATGCCGAGGATCATCACGGCCACGCCCGCGACCATGCGCACGCTCGCCGTCGCGAACACCACTTCCTCGAGAACCCGCCGGACCGCGGCGCGCGACTCGGTGAACTCGGCCTCGATATTGGCGAGCCGGACGGAGGCGGCACCATTGAAGACCATTCCGGCACCGATCAGGATCACCTGGACCGGGATCAGCACCCAGGGGGCGATGTGCAGCAGGGCGAGAATGCCGAGTATGACGACGGCCGCGCCGAGAAAGCCGTCCATGCTGGTGCCGGCCATCGAGCCGCCCGAGGCGTCAGCGCCCTCCACCCTTGAGAGCACCCGACCGTAGGACGCCGCCAGTGCGGCGCCGACGGCGATCAGGCTGACCCCCAATGCGATGCCGGCAACCGCGTCCAGATACAGCATGACATCGGCGCGCGACGCGGCAAACGCGAGACCGACGATGCCGAGAATGATCGCGACGACGCCGAACACGCCCTCCGACATCGTTCGGCCGCCGACCGACCGCCGTTCCAGGTAGCCGCCACCCATGACCGCTTGACTCATGACGAACCTCCAGGTCGTGACCCGCGAGGCGCGAGCAGGCAAGGAATGCCGGTAGGCGTCGCGAAGCCACCACGTCTCGCCGACGCAGGGGAACGGCAGGCAGGCGCCTCTGGCAGCAGGTCGGGCCGGCGGTCGCCTGTTGCTTCCCACGCCTCGACGGCCCCGGCGCCAGAACGCCGCGAACCGGAGGGGGAGCCAGATTCCTCGTATTACGATATATACGGCGCGAGCAACCATTCAAGCGCCGGAGCGCCGTGCCGGGCTATTATCCTGCCGCGGCGCCCTCCAGCGCCTCCGCCGCCGCCAGCCATTCCGCCTCGGTCGCCGCCGCCTCGCGCGCGAGCGCGGCGAGGCGCGTGTTGGCGGCGGTGACGTCGCCGGTGCGGCCGGGCGCGTAAAGCGCCGGATCGGCCAGCCGAGCCTCGATCGCGGCGCGCTCGGCGGCGAGCTTTGCCAGGCGTGCCTCCGCCGCGCGGGCCTGCTTGCGCAGCGGTGCCAGGGCGGCGCGCGCCTCGGCGCGGTCGCGGCGGTCGTCCCGGCGGTTCGGCGCGTCCTGCTTAGCCGCCGGGCGGGCGCGCTCGGCGAGCAGCGCGCGGTAGTCGTCGAGATCACCGTCGAACGGGCGCACCGTGCCGTCGGCCACCAGCCACAGCCGGTCGGCGACCAATTCCACCAGATGCGGGTCGTGGGTGATGAGCAGCACCGCGCCCTCGAAATCCGCCAACGCCTTCACCAGCGCCTCGCGGGCGTCGATGTCGAGGTGGTTGGTCGGCTCATCGAGCAGCAGCAGCTGCGGCGCGTCTCGCGTGGCGAGCGCCAGCAGCAGCCGCGCCTTCTCGCCGCCCGATAGCTTTTCGACCGGCGTCTCGGCACGGTCCGCGTCGAGACCGAAGCGCGCGAGCTGGCCGCGAACCTGCGGCGGCGAGGCACGCGGCAATGCGCGCGCCATGTGGTCGATTGGGGTCTCATCCGACACCAGCTCGTCGGCCTGATGCTGCGCGAAGTAGCCGACCCGCAGTTTCCCCGAGCGCCGCACCTCGCCCGCGATCGGCTCCAGCCGGCCGGCGAGCAGTTTCGCCAAGGTGGATTTGCCGTTGCCGTTGGCGCCGAGCAGCGCGATGCGGTCGTCCATGTCCACCGAGAGGTGCAGCCCACGCAGCACCGGCGTGCCGTCATAGCCGACGCTCACCCGATCGAGCGCCAGGATCGGCGGCGCGATGCGCGCGGGCTCGGGGAACGCGAAGCGGGTCGGCGCGTCCTCGATCACCGTCTCGATCTGCGGCAATCGGGCGAGCGCCTTGATGCGGGCCTGCGCCTGGCGTGCCTTGGTCGCCTTGGCGCGGAAGCGGTCGATGAAGGACTGGATATGCGCCCGCTCCGCCGCGACGCGCTCGGCGGCACGGGTCTGCTGCATGGCGCGCTCGGTGCGGATGCGGACGAATTCGTCGAAGCCGCCCGGCGTGAGGCTGATCTTGCCCCGGTCGAGATGAGCGATGGCTTCCACCGCGCGGTCGAGCAGGCCGCGATCGTGCGACACGATCAGCGCGGCGCCGGGGAAGCGGGCAAGCCAGCTCTCCAGCCACAGCGTCGCCTCGAGGTCGAGATGGTTGGTCGGCTCGTCGAGCAGCAGCAGGTCGGGGTTGGCGAACAGCGCGGTGGCGAGGGCCACGCGCATCCGCCAGCCGCCGGAGAATTCCTCCACTGGCCGCACCTGTGCCGCGGTGTCGAAACCAAGGCCCGCCAGGATCGCGCCGGCGCGGGCGGGTGCCGCCTCCGCGCCGATCGCCAGCAGGCGGTCATGCACCTCGGCCAGCCGCGCCGGATCGGCGGTCTCCGCCTCGGCGAGCAGCGCAAGCCGCTCCGTATCGCCCTCCAGCACGGTATCCAGCAGGCTCGCCGGGCCGGACGGGGCCTCCTGCTTGACCTGGGCGAGCCGGGCGCGGGAGGCCAGCCGGATGGTCCCGCCGTCCACCGCCAGGTCGCCGGCGATGGCGCGCAGCAAGGTGGACTTCCCCGCGCCGTTGCGCCCGACGAGGCCGATCCGCCGCCCGGCCTCGACCGTCAGGTCGGCGGCATCGAGCAGCGTGCGTCCGCCGAGGCGGATGGTGACAGCAGAGATGGCGAGCAGGCTCATGCGCGGGATTTACGGTGGCGGGCGGCGTCCGGGAAGGGGAAAGCGGGGGTTGCCGGGGCGGGATGGCTGCTCTAAAGCCCGCGCGCACCCGACAACGAGGCTTCCGACATGGCGACCGAGCGCACGCTTTCGATCATCAAGCCCGACGCCACAAGGCGCAACCTGACCGGCAGGATCAACGCCTGCTTCGAGGAAGCGGGGCTGCGGATCGTGGCGCAGAAGCGGCTCCAGCTCACCAAGGCGCAGGCTGAGGCGTTCTACGCGGTGCACCAGGCGCGGCCGTTCTTTGCCGGGCTGGTCACCTTCATGACCTCGGGGCCGGTGGTGGCGCAGGTGCTGGAAGGCGACAACGCTGTCGCCCGCAACCGCGAGATCATGGGGGCAACGGACCCCAAGAAGGCCGATTCCGGCACCATCCGCGCCCAGTTCGCCGAGGACATCGAGGCCAACTCGGTGCACGGCTCGGACAGCGTCGAGAATGCCGCGACCGAGATCGCGTTCTTCTTCGCCGGGATTGAAATAACCGGCTGACCCGGGCGTCTCCCCCATCAGGGACAAGGACGAACGATGAGCAACGCCATCGCCCTGCTCGGGCGCATCCTGATGAGCGCTATCTTCATCCAGAGCGGCATCGGCAAGGCGCTCGCCCCGGCCGCGACCATCGCCATGATGGGGCACTACGCGCTGCCCGTGCCGGCCGGCGCCTACATCGTCGCGGTGCTGGTGGAGTTGCTCGGCGGCATCGCGGTGCTGGTCGGCTGGCGCGCCCGCTGGGCTGGCGCGGTGCTGTTCGTCTGGTGCATCGCGACCGCGCTGGTCGCACATTACCACCCCGGCGACCGCGGCCAGATGATCCATTTCATGAAGAACATCGCGATGGCCGGCGGCTTCCTGCAGCTCGCCGCCTGGGGTGCCGGGCGGTTCAGCCTGGACCGGCGCTAGGAACCCTGCTGCACGTCTCCGGCGCGACACTCCTGACATGACGCTGTCAGCAGGGGGCGCCTAGAGTCTCCCGACCGTACATTGCGACGGGATCGCGGAGAGCAGCATGGCAGCTACCATCGGCGTCGGACGCGTGACGTTGCGACCGCTGGACGAAGCCGGCGTCCGGGAATGGTTCGGCTCCTTGCTGATCGCCGCGTCAGCCGTCGCGTTCAGCACCGCCGGATTGTTCACCGGCCTCATCGCCACCGATGTCTGGACCATCCTGTTCTGGCGCGGCTTGTTCGGCGGCCTGTTCATCGGCGTGTATATCGCCTGGCGCGATCGCGGAGCGGCCGTCGCCGGTTTCCGTTCGATGGGGCGTCCCGGCCTCGCCGCCGCAGCCTGCTCGACGGCGGCGACGATCTGCTTCATTCACGCCCTGCGCCGGACCACGGTCGCGGACGTCACCATCATGTTCGCCACCATCCCGCTGATCGCGGCGGCACTGACTTGGCTGTGGACGCGAGAGCGGGAGAGCCGGATCACCCTCGGGGCGAGCGTCCTCGCGTTGCTGGGCGTCTTGGTGATGTTTCGCGCCGCTTTGACGGCAGGCCACCTGATCGGCAACCTGCTCGCCTTGGCACCGCCAGTCCTGATGGCTCTGATGATGGTCATCATCCGGAGGCGCCGGCATGTTTCGATGCTGCCCGCCGCCTGCCTGTCGGCTTTTGCCTGCGCGCTGGTCGTTGCGCCAGCCGCTCATCCGACGGACCTGACGGGCATCGAATTGCTCTGGGTGGCCCTCTTCGGTACGGGTCAATTCGGCCTGGGCCTGCTCCTCCTGACGCTTGGAACTCGGCTGATGTCGGCGACGAAGGCGGGGCTGATCGGAAATCTCGAACTGCCCCTGGCGCCCTTGTGGGTCTGGTGGGCCTTCGGACAGCAGCCGCCTCTCGCGACCTGGATCGGGGGCGCCATCGTCGTCGCGGCGGTCCTGTTGGACATGACCGCCGGCCGGCGTCATCCGAGAAGGATCACCGCCGACTAGCCGGCCGCTATCGCGATGCCGAGCCGGCCGGCACGAACGCCGCCGAGGTGCCGCCGTCGACCGGGATGATCGTGCCGGTCACGTAGCCCGCCTCCTCGCTCAGCAGGAAACGGATCACCCGCGCGATGTCCTCCGGCTGCGCTACTCTCCCGAGCGGCGACGGGCCGGACGTGCGGTAGCGGCCGACATTGGCCTGCGTCACGGGGCGCACCATCGGCGTGTCCACCGTGCCCGGCGCGATGGCGTTCACCAGCACGCCGTGCTCGGCGCATTCCACCGCGAGCACGCGGGTGAGCTGGCTCACGGCGGCCTTGGAAGCCGCGTAGACGCCGCTGTCGATCTTTGGCCGGATCGCCGCGACCGATGACAGGAAAACGATCCGCGCCGGCTCGCCCGCAACGGCGGCGTGCTTCAGCATCGGCAGCGCGTGCCGGGCGCAGAGCCAGCTGCCGCGCGTGTTGACACCGAATACCAGGTCGAACTCCTCGACCGACACGCTCTCCAGCGGACCGACACGCAAAACCCCGGCGCAGGCGATCAGTGCGTTGAGCCGGGGCGCACGCTCGGCGACCAGTGCGAACGCCCGCTCGACCGCGGCAGCGTCGCGCACGTCGCAAGGCAGCGGGACAAACCCCTCGTGCCGAGGAAATCCCGATCCGGGGAGATCGAGGCCGAACACCGTCCAGCCATCCTCGATCAGCCGGGTCGCGGTGTGCGCGCCGATGCCGGACGCCGCCCCGGTGACAATCGCCGTCTTGGCCATCGCTCTCTCCTGATTTGTGGCAATCGTGGCCGGGCGGCGGCAGGTTGGCAACGCGCCTTCACGCTTGCTTCACCCGCTTCGCGACATACTCGCTCATGCCAAGTGTCGCGGACACATTGCTGATCGCCGTGGACCACCAGCGAGCCGGGCGGACGGCGGCGGCGGGGGCAATCTACCGCGACGTGCTGCAAGCGGAGCCCGGCCAGCCGCAGGCGCTCTATCTGCACGGCCTGCTCGATCTCGCCGCCGGTCGCGCCGATCACGCCGCGACCCTGCTCGCCCGCGCGGTGGAGGCGCGGCCGTCCCATGCCGGTGCCCGGCTCGCCTTGGCCCGCGCCCGGCTCGACGCGGGGCAGAAGGGCGGCGCGCTCGATGCCGCCACCACGGCGCTGGCGCTCGATCCGAGCCAGGCGGAGGCGCATTTCCTGCTCGGCACGGCGCTGAGCGCGCTGGGCCGGACGGAGGAGGCGATCGCGTCGCTGCTCCAGGCGGTCGCGCGGCAGCCGCGCCACGCCGCGGCACACCTCAATCTCGGCAATGCCTGGGCCGATCTCGACCGGTTCGAGGAGGCCGAGCGGTTCTGCCGGGCGGCGATCGCGCTCGATCCGGCGCTCGCGGAGGCCCATGCCAGCCTCGGCTTCATCCTGACGTCGTCGGGCCGTCTGGCCGAGGCGGTGGCGGCCTGCGACGCGGCGATCGCGCTGCGGCCGGACTTCGCCGAGGCGCACTGGAATCGCGCCGTCGCCTGTCTGCTCGCCGGCGATTTCGCGGCGGGCTTCGCCGGCTGCGAATGGCGCAAGCGGCACCGCCGCTTCCACGGCGGCCTCCCCGATCTGCCGGGGCCATCCTGGATGGGCGAGGATCTGACCGGCCGCACCATCCTGGTGCGCGCCGAGCAGGGGCTTGGCGACACGATCCAGCTCAGCCGCTACCTGCCTTGCCTGGCCGCCCTGGGGGCGCGGGTGCGGCTGGTCTGCGACGCGAGGCTCATCCCGTTGCTCAGAACCCTGCCCGGCGCGGTGGAGATCGCCGCGCGCGAGGCGCCTCTGCCGCCTCATGACCTCTGGGTGGACCAGATGAGCCTGCCCCGGCTGTTCGCCACGACCTCGGAGACGGTCCCCGCGCCTTCGGGCTATCTGCAGGCCGACCCCGCCTGGGCCGCCGCCTGGCGCGCCACCCTGCCGGACGGACCCCGCATCGGGCTCGTCTGGGCGGGCAATCCGGCGCACGCCAATGACCGACGGCGCTCGCTGCCACCGGGCACCCTGGCACCGCTTCTGGAGATCCCCGGCCTGCATTTCGTCAGCCTGCAGCTCGGCCCGCGTGCCGCCGAGACGGCCGACATGCCCGGTGTGATCGACCCCACGGCGCGCCTCGCCGACTACGCCGCGACCGCCGCCCTGGTGGCGGCTCTCGATCTGGTCATCACGGTGGACACCTCGGTCGCCCATCTCGCCGGCGGGCTCGGCCGGCCGGTCTGGGTCATGCTGCCCTTCGCGCCCGACTGGCGCTGGATGCTCGGGAGCGATAGCTCGCCATGGTACGGCTCGATGCGCCTGTTCCGGCAGGAACGTCCGGGCTACTGGCGCGGCGTGGTGGCGCGCGTCGCCGAGGCGCTTAGAACCGCTCCGCCCCACGCTGCCTGACCGGGTCGGGGAAATCCCGATACAGCGCGAACGTCGCGTTGCGCACCAGCGAGTTGACCCCGAAATGGAAGCCCTCCACCGGCTCCCCGCGCGACGCCACACGTTGAAAGGCCGCGTCGAGCTGGGCGAGATCCCGCACCTCGATCATGATGTGGAACTCCCCGAGCCCCGGCGCGCCGAGGCCGAGCTTGCGCCGGGTCAGCCGCCATCCCGCGATCAATCCCTGCTCCTGCAGATGGCCCATGTAGCCGGCAACCTGCTCGCAGAACGTCAGATCGCCGACCTCCGGCTTGAGGTCGCACCAGGCGTGATAGATGTCCACTTGCCCTCCGTGCTCCGCTGGAAGCGCGATCACATTCCCGTCATGGGCCGCCGCCGCCCCGGTTGGCTGTCAAGCTCGAAGCGTTGGCAATCGGGCCTTGGCCGCAACAGAAGGAAGCGCGCGATGACCGAGCATGTCTACAAGGTGGTGGAGATCGTCGGCTCCTCCGAGGAGAGCGTCACGAAGGCGATCGAGCGCGCCGTCAGCAAGGCCGGCGAGACCCTGCGCAATCTCGGCTGGTTCGAGGTCATGCAGGTGCGCGGGCACCTGGAGAACGGCAAGGTGGCGCACTACCAGGTCACACTGAAGGTCGGCTTCAAGCTCGACACGTAGCGTACGCGCTCAGGCGACGGGGCCGGAGACCGGCCGAACGCCGACCGGGCCGGGGACCGGCTGAACGCCGACTGGGCCAGGGACCGGCCGAACGCCGAGGATATGCGCGATGGCGTAGGTCAGGTCCGGGCGGTTCAGCGTGTAGATATGGAACTCGTCCACCCCGTTCGCCTGCAGCACCCGCACCTGCTCGGCGGCAACGACGGAGGCGACCAGGCGGCGCGTCTCCGCGTCGTCGTCCAGCCCCTCGAACATGCGCGCCAGCCAGTCCGGGATGCCGGCGCCGCACATCGCGCTGAACTTCACCGCCTGCGCGAAATTCGACACCGGCATGATCCCCGGCACGATCGGCGCGGTGATCCCGGCGGCGACACAGCGGTTGAGGAATTCCAGGAACAGATGCGGGTCGAAGAAATACTGGGTGATGGCGCGGGTCGCCCCGGCGTCCAGCTTGCGCTTGAGGTTGTCGAGGTCATGGTCCCGGCCGAGCGCCGTCGGGTGCGTCTCGGGGTAGGCGGCGACCGAGATCTCGAAATCTCCCACCCGCCGCAGGCCGCTCACGAGATCGACGGCGTAGGGGTAGCCGCCGGGATGCGGCGCGTAGTCGGTCCCCGGCGGAGCGTCGCCGCGCAAGGCGACGATGTGGCGGATGCCGGCCGCCCAGTAGCGCCGCGCCACCTCGTCGACCTCGTCGCACGTCGCACCCACGCAGGTCAGGTGCGCGGCGGGGACGAGCGTAGTCTCGCGCACGATCCGCGCGACGGTCGCGTGGGTCCGTTCCTGCGTGGTGCCGCCGGCGCCATAGGTCACCGAGACGAAGCGCGGCGCCAACGGCTCAAGACGGCGGATGCAGGCCCAGAGCTGCTGCTCCAGCGCCTCGGTGCGCGGCGGAAAGAACTCGAACGACAGCAGCGGCGGCGGCTGCGTCGCGCCACGGACGGGCAGGCCCGAGACGCGCGGGCCGGTGAGCCAGCGTTCCAGCGTGCGCGACGACGCACCCGAGGCACCGGCGGAGCGGAGGTCCTGGTTCATGGCGCGGATCAATGCGGGAATCGCCCGATCAGGGCAAGCGTCGCGCACATCGGACGTGCAATTCGTCCGCAGGTAGTACATTGCCCCGGTGACGGCGCGTGGTAGAACTCCGCAACAATTTGTATGACATCATGGTGGTGAGCCTGGTCCCCGGTCAGGCCTGTTGCCACGGCTGCGTGGCAGAGTACCGTCCAATTCGCCCGATCGAGGAACCTGATGCGCGCCGTGACCCTCTCCAAGCTGCTGCTGAGCGCCTGCCTGATCGCGTCGAGCCTGGCCGCCTGTGCGGCGCGGCCGCCGGCCAGCGATCCCGACGCCCTGGCCGAGTACGAGGAGACCAACGATCCGCTCGAGCCGACCAACCGCGTGTTCTACGTCATCAACAACGGCATCGACACGGTGCTGCTCCGCCCGGCGGCGCAAGCCTATCGCTTCGTGTTCCCCCAGCCGGTGCGCAACGGCGTCCACAACCTGCTGGCCAATCTCGGCACCCCGGTACTGCTCGGCAACGACATCCTGGAGGCCAAGCCCCGCCGGGCGGGTGACACCACGATGCGCTTCCTCATCAACACCACGGTCGGGGTGGTGGGCGTGTTCGACGTCGCCAAGGACTGGGGCTATCCGTCGCACGACAATTCCTTCGGCACCACGCTCGCCCTGTGGGGCGTGCCCGAGGGCCCGTTCCTCTTCCTCCCGGTGCTCGGGCCGTCCAATCCGCGGGACGCGGTGGGCTTCGGCGTGGACACCGCGATGGACCCGTTCACCTGGGTCGGCCAGGGTGCCGCGGTCGTGGCGCTCAACTGGTCGCGCTACGCCGTGTCGGCGGTCGATCAGCGCGAACGGGTGCTTGACGCGGTGGACCAGATCAAGAAGACGGCACTCGACCCGTACGCCACGTTCCGCAGCCTGTATCGCCAACACCGGGCCTCGGAGATCGAACAAACCCGTAACGACAACCGCGCGACCATACCGGTTTGGTTCCCGCAGCCCGCCAAGGCTGCCGCGCGCTGATGGCAAGCGAGACACGCCCATGCTGACACGTCGCACCCTCCTGCAGCTCACCGGCGCCGCGTCCATGCTGGCTCTGCTCGGCCCGGCTCTCGCGGCCCCCGCGCTGGCCCAATCGGCCCAGCAGGCCACGGCCTTCGTGAAGAGCACCGGCGACGCGCTGGTCGCCGTCGTGAACGGCTCCGGCAGCCCGTCCGACAAACGTCACCAATTGCAGCAGGTGATCGACAGCACGGTGGACGTCGACGAGATCGCGCGCTTCTGCCTCGGCCGCTTCTGGCGCCAGGCGACGCCCGACCAGCAGCGGCAATACATCGGCCTGTTCCACGAGGTGCTGCTCAACAACATCGCCGCGAAGCTGGGCGAGTATCAGGGTGTCCGCTTCGTCATGGGCCGCGCCCAGGAGCGCGAGGACACCGACGTGGTCAACACCACGGTGGAGCGGCCGAACAACCCGCCGACCCAGGTGGACTGGATCGTCAGCACCGCGACCGGTCAGCCCAAGATCATCGACGTGGTCGCCGAAGGCACCAGCCTGCGCCTCACCCAGCGCAGCGACTATGCCTCCTACCTGTCGCGCAACGGCAACAACGTCAAAGCCCTGATCGACGCCATGCAAAAGCAGGCGGCGCAGAGCGGCTAATCGCGGCGAGATTGGAATAGCTGGCGTCCCGTAGGGGAGTCGAACCCCTGTTACCGCCGTGAGAGGGCGGTGTCCTAGGCCTCTAGACGAACGGGACCGCAGCCGAGGCCGGGTTCTAGGACAGCTTGGCGATCGGTTCAAGCCGCCGTCAGTGGGCCAGCACGATCGACCCGGTGCGGGCGCCGGTGCGCGGATCGAGCAGCACCACGCGGTCGGGGCCGCCGCCTTGCAGGTGCAGGGCCAGCCGATCCTGCGTCGCGGCCATCGCGGCGATGCGCGTGCCCGCCGGTTCGTCCAGCATGATCGCGATCTCGGCCGGCGCGGGCGGACCCGACAGGCGCTTGACGATCGTCACGATGACCACCGTGGTGCCGAGGACGATGAGCGCGCCCAGCAGGATCGTCACGAATTTCAGGATCTTCAACGACGGCATGGACGCGGCAACCCTCTGCTCTCCCCTCGGCGGCCGATCCGGGGTATCGGCTGGGTGATGTCGGACAATTCCCCCGCGATACCCGACGAATTCCGTGTCGTCGCCGGACCGGACGCGGCAGGGCAGCGGGTGGACCGGTTCCTCGCCGACGCCATCGGCACCCTGTCGCGATCGCGGATCAAGTCGCTGATCGTGGAGGGCCGGGCGAGCCGGGATTTGGTTCCGCTGCGCGAGCCGGCGGAACCGGTGCGGGCCGGCGCCTGCTACACCCTGCGGCCGCCGGCGCCAACCCCGGCCGTGCCAATCGCGCAATCAATCCCGTTCGCCATCCTGTTCGAGGACGCCGACCTGATCGTGCTCGACAAGCCGGCGGGCCTGGTGGTCCACCCCGCCCCCGGCAACGAGGACGGCACGCTGGTCAACGCGCTGCTCGCCCATTGCGGGGACACGCTGCCCGGCATCGGCGGCGAGCGGCGGCCGGGGATCGTGCACCGGCTGGACAAGGACACGTCCGGCGTGATGGTCGTGGCCAAGACCGAGACCGCGCTGGCAGCACTCGGCGCCGCCTTCGCCGCGCGCGACCTCGACCGCGCCTATCTCGCACTGTGCTGGGGGTTGCCCTCGCCGCCGGCCGGCGAGATCGAGGGGCCG
>DATIMU010000150.1:0-12187 GCA_035475015.1 Acetobacteraceae bacterium | reverse complement strand
CGACCCCCTCGACCCCGAGCCGCACCATCGCCTCGGGTGTCGGCGCCTCGGCGAACAGGGTGCGCGTCGCCCGGTTGACGCCGGCGTCGGTGGTCTGCGCCGACAGCAGCACGGCGATCAGCAGGGTGAACGGATCGGCATAGTCGAGCTCGCTCTTGGGATCGGGATTGACCGCCGCCAGAGCTTCCAGGAACGGTCGCACGTCCGCCGCCGGCATCGGCCGAGGCTTGCGTGGCGGGGATGACTTACCGGGGGTCCGAACGACTGGCATTCACGATCTTTCGCCCGCGCCATTCGGTCCAGCAAGGGGTTACATCGGCCCCTCACGCGCTACATTGACGGTATGGACGGACACGGCAGCTCGGGTGCCACCCTGTTCGAAGCGGTGATCGTGCCGCATCGCAGCCTCTCGCCGCGCGGGCTGCGCATCCTGATCGGCGTGATCTGCGGCTTGTCCGCCCTCACGGTGCTGCGCTTTTGGCTGATCGGCGCGTGGCCGGTGGCCGGGTTCTCGACCATCGAGATCGGTCTCACGGTGTTCCTGCTGCGGCTCAACGCGAGGCGGGCGCGCGCCTCGGAACTGGTGCTGCTGACCGAAGACGGCCTGCGCATCCGGCGCACCGACATGCACGGCCAGCGCGAGGAGCAGACGATCGCGGCGGGCTGGCTCAACGTCGTGCTGGTCGAGCGGCAGGGCCGCGTCCCCGCGTTGCTGCTGACCAATCGCGACGTTCAGGTGGAAGTCGGCGCCAGCCTCGGTGAGATCGAGAAGCGGGATCTGGCCGAGGCGCTGCGCGACGCGCTGGACCGCTGGCGCCACCCGCGGTTCGACAACCCCCAGTTGAGGGAAGAATGAGGCGGAATGAATTCCGCCCTACGCATTCGTGGGTGGGGTCTTTTACGGCTCGCCGGGACCCATCGACTTGATGAGCTCGAACACCCGCTTGCGCACCGCCGGGTCGGTGATGCGGTAGTAGGCGCGCACCAGTTCCAGCGTCTCGCGTCGGTTCAGCGTGTCGTCGCCGAATGCGTCCTGCGACTCCGCGAAACCGGCGATGCGGCCGCGTGACTGCACGCCGGGATGGCCCGAGAGGCTGTCCGGCATGTCGTCGAAGAAGAAGCTGATCGGCACATCCAGCACCCGCGAGAGGTCGAACAGGCGGGAGGCGCCGACGCGATTCACGCCGCGTTCGTATTTCTGCACCTGCTGGAAGGTGAGGCCGAGCGATTCGCCGAGCCGCTCCTGCGACATGCCCATCAACGTCCGGCGGAGCCGGATGCGTGAGCCTACGTGCACGTCGATCGGGCTCGGACGGCCGACTTCCTTCTCGGTCCCGAGCGCCTGGTCAGGCCGTGCCATGCGCAAGTCTCCTTTGAAGCCGTCCTGCATCGCTCAACCTCCAGCACGGCTGCCCGTTTGTATGATCCGGGCGGGGTGAACCTTGATTTAACCATTCTTAGCGGCACAACCGAGAATAGTCAATCATTCAGTCACATTTGCAACGCGCCGTATCACAAATTGCCTACTGTCTTAGAAATGATTAATTCGCATTCAATCCTGACCGGAAAAGCCTTTTCCGATCGGCCAGACCGGCGATTAGAGCCAGGAGCGCGAGCAAAGCCGGGATCGGCAACCCGCCTCGCGCGAATAATGTCGGAGGTTCCGCGCCGCCGAGCGGCAGCACCAACGTGCCCCTGACCCCCATCGGCAGCCGGCCGAGTTCATGACCGCGAGCATCGAATCCCGTGGTGATACCGGTGTTGGCGGCGCGCATCAACGGCAGCCCGGTCTCGACCGCGCGCATCCGGGCGGCGGCGAGGTGCTGGCGCGGGCCGCTCGAATTGCCGAACCAGGCATCGTTGGTGACGTTCACCAGCCAGTCCGGCCGGTCGGCCTTGTCCACCATCTCGCCGGGGAAGATCGCCTCGTAGCAGATCATCGGGCCGACCGGCGGCATCCCCGGCATCCGCAAGGTGCGCGGCCCTGGCCCCGGCGCGAACCCTCCTCCGGGCACGATCTGGAGGGGCAGCGGGAACCACTCGGGCTGGTACTCCCCGAACGGCACCAAGTGCCATTTGTCGTACAGCCCGGCCAGCGCGCCGGTCCCGGTGATCGCGGCGAGCGAGTTGCGCGGCCGATTGTCGGCGCCGAAGCGCACCGTGCCCGCGAGCACCGGCGAGCCACCCGAAGCGGTGGCGATCGCCTCGCGCGCGGCGGCGTCATCGGCGAGCAGGAAGGGGCTCGCGGTCTCCGGCCAGACCACCACCTTGGGACCGCTCCCGGCCGCCGCGACCCCTTGCTCGGTCAGCGCGAGATAGCGGCGGAAGATGTCCACCATCATCGCCCGGTTCCACTTCTGGCCCTGCGCCACGTCGCCTTGCACGAGCACGACCGTGATCCCCTGCGGCGGCGGCGCGGGTTGGTCGAGCCGGACCACGCCGAACGCCGCCCACGCCGCGAGCAGCACCGCCCCGCCGGCCCAGCCAGACCAGCCGAGCGTCGGCACGCAGGCCAGCAGGACGGTAAGGAAGGTCAGACCGGGCTCGCCGATCCAGGCGGCAAGCTGGATGAACACGTCGCCGACTATCCCGGGGATTGCCCAATCGCCCCCCCAGGGGTTCCAAGGAAACCCCGAGAGCACCCACGCCCGGGAGAGATCGGCCAGCGTCCAGGCGCCGGCGAGCACCAGCGCCCGCCGCCAGCCCGGCCGGGCAAGACGGGACAACCCGACCGGGACGGCGATGAAGACCGCGAGGATCGCCGACAGGGCCGGCACGGCGATCGGCACGAACCACCAATAGCGTGCCGCCTCGATGAGGATCGCCTCGGTGATCCAGTACAGCCCGATCAGGTGGTGCCCGAAACCGAACCACCACCCCCGCCGGAACGCCACCGCCACGCCGGGGCTGGTATCGACCAGCACGAGCAGCAGGGGCACCGCGAGCAACAGCACCGGGAGCGCGTGGACCGGCGGCAGCGCGGCCGCGGAAAGGACGCCGAGGGCCAGCGCGGCGACATCCGCCCGCCAGGACCGCAGCCGGCGCAGCCGCGCCACCACGCCCGCGCCCTTGCCGGCCGCATCGCGGAAAATGGACATGCGCCGTGCCATGGGAACCGTCGGACCCGCGATCAGTCCAGCGCCTCGCGCAGCTGGCGCTCGTAATGGCGGTAATATTTGTCGGTCACGAGGTCGGTCTTGACCACCACGGCGACGTCGATGGTGTTGAATTGCGGGTCGATCACGGCACCGTCGCCGACGAAGCCGCCGAGGCGCAGATAGCCTTTGATGAGCGGCGGCAGCTGGCCGAGCGCGCGGCGCGAGTCGATGCCGTCGGGGTCCATCCGCCGCATGTCGATATAGCGGTGCGGCAGCGCGCGTGGCCGCAGGGCCGGCGGGGCCAGGTGGTTCTGATACAGATACGTCAGCTCCTGGGCCAGCGCGTCCGGGTCGGTGCCGGGCAGGCTGGCGCAGCCGAACATCAGGTCGATCTGGTGATAGAACACGTAGGCGGCGATGCCGCGCCACAGCAGCTGCATGGCCGCCCGGCCGCGATACGCCTCGTCGACGCAGGAGCGCCCGAGCTCAAGGACGCGGCCGGGGAAATTCACCACCCGGGTGATGTCGTACTCGTCGGCCGAGTAGAACCGGCCGAGCCGCGCCGCGCCGTCGCGCTGGATCATCCGGTAGGTGCCGACGATGCCCTCGGGGCCCGGCCCGATCGCGTGGTCGACCACCAGCAAATGGTCCGCGACGGCGTCGAAGGCGTCCCGGTCGCGCTGCGCGGCGGCGGTCAGCGGGTCCGGGGTTGCGCCCATCTCCTGATAGAACACCCGGAAGCGGAGCGACTGGACCTTGTCGATCTCGGCCGGGGTGCGGGCGAGGCGCACGCCGAGATTGCCCGCGCGCAGCTCGCCGATGCCGGGCTCCGGCACCGCGCGGACCGGCTTTTCCGCCGTCACCGCGATGCCCTGCCCTGGGTGTCCAAGACCTGTTCGGGCTCACCCGATTTGGCGCGACGCCTCGCCGATCCGGCCTTGGCCGCGGCTTCGTCGGCCGGCGCTTCCCGGCGGCGGCCGAACAGCTCCAGCCGCATCGAGACCAGATCGAACCCAAGGCGGGCCGCGATCGCCTGCATCACGCGCTCATGCTCCGCATCCTGAAATTCGATCACCTTGCCCGAGTCGATGTCGATCAAATGGTAGTGGTGGCCGTGCTCGGTCGGCTCGTAACGCGCCCGCCCGCCGCCGAAATCCCGCCGCTCCAGGATGCCCTTCTCCTCGAGCAGCCGGACCGTCCGATAGACCGTGGCGATCGAGATGCGGCCGTCCAGGGCGGCGGCCCGGCGATAGAGCTCCTCCACGTCGGGATGATCGCTCGCATCGGACAAGACGCGCGCGATGACCCGGCGCTGGCCGGTCATCTTCAGTCCCCTCTCGACGCAGAGGCGCTCGATGCGCGATTCCATCCGATCCCTTGCGGCCCGCTTCCCAAGTCCGGCGGCGGCAGCCCGACGATGACACGCCGACGGTGACACCCCGACGATTGCCTGGGCAGGAGGGCCCCTGTCGCGGCGACGGCCACGGCGTAGCCGATGCGAGCGGCTCCTGTCCAACGCCACGTCGCCCCGCCCCCGATCCGGGGCGGCGCGGGGCGGCGCGGCGAAGCGGCGGCTATTTCCGCGCGGCGGTGCGCGGCTTGGTGCCGAGCCCGATCTTCTTGGCGAGCGACGACCTGTGGCGGGCGTAGTTCGGCGCCACCATCGGGTAGTCCGACGCCAGGCCCCAACGCTCCCGGTATTGCTCCGGCGTCATGTTGTAGGCGGTCTTGAGATGCCGTTTCAGCATCTTCAGTTTCTTGCCGTCCTCCAAGCAGATGATGTGGTCGGGGAAGACCGATTTCTTGACGGGAACCGCCGGTTGCGGCCTATCCGGCTGTGCTGGTTCCTTGCCAACCCCGGAGAGTGTCTTGAACACCTCCTGGATCAGCGAAGGCAGCGCATCCGGCGGAACTGAATTGTTGGAGACATGGGCGGAGACGATTTGCGCCACCAGTCCCAGCACGTTCTGGTTTGCCGGACTTTCGGCCATCACAGGTCCTTTCAGATGCAAGACTTTCGCCATATAAGGACTACGCTGGCCGTTTCGCAATGGATATTCGGGCCGTCAATAACCGGGCAATGGTGACAAAGATGAAATCCGCGGATCAGGAGATCGACATCACGGCCGACACCTGCCCGATGACCTTCGTGCGCACCCGCCTCGCCCTCGACCGGCTGGCGCCCGGCGAGACATTGCTGGTGCGGCTGCGCGGTGACGAACCGCTGCGCAACGTGCCTCGCTCCGCGCAGGAACAAGGCCATACAGTGCTTTCGCTGGAAACCGATGCGGACGGCGTCAGCCGGCTGCTGTTGCGCCGGGGGAACTGAGCGGGCTGCGCAGCACCAGGGCGTCGGCGCCGTCGGCGTAGTAGCGCGCGCGCCGCCCGACCTCGACGAAGCCGGCCCGCGCGTATAGCGCCCGGGCCGCCTCGTTGCGCGTCGAGACCTCGAGGAACATCGCCACGGCCCCCCGCGCCGCCGCCTCCGCCATCGCCGCGTCCAGCAGCGTCCCGGCCACGCCCTGCCGACGCGCCGGCTCGGCCACGGCGAGCGTCAGCACCTCCGCCTCCCCGCCGGCCGCGCGTGCGAGGATCATGCCGGCACCCGCCGAGAACAGACCGAACGCGCCGGGCAGTTCCAGCGAAAGCGCGATGGCCTCCGGCCCCCACGCCTCGTCCTCCGGAAACGCCGAAGCGTGAATGATCGCCAGCATGACCGCGTGCACCGGCGTCGCCGGGACGATGGCCCTGCCCGGCCCGCTCATCGCGCGCCCGGGGGCGCGACCGGGGGCGGACGCAGGCCACCAGCCGGCAGCTTGGCTTCGGGCGCATCGACATAAAGCGGTTGCGCGAGGCGCGCGGGCAGTGCGTCCCGGTGCCGCGCGAGGGCAGCCATCGCGACGTGCCGGACAAGCGGCAGCCGGGCATCGGTCAGCATGACATCGGCGCCCCGCGCCGCGAGCCATGCCGCGACCGCGATCGCCGCGTCGCCGCCAATCGCCAGCCGCCCATCCGGCAGCGGCAGGGAATCGAGCGCGTGCGCCGCGACATCGCCGTCATGCTCGATGAAAACCCGTCCTCGCCGGCTGTCGATGGCCGACCAGAACGCACGCCCGCCGAGATGCGGTAGCGCATCCGCCAGCGCCTCGCCGACGGTCACGCCGACCACCGGCACGCCGGCCGCCAGCGCGATGCCATGGGCCAGCGCGAGCCCGGCCCGCACGCCGGTGAAACTGCCCGGCCCGACCGTCACCGCGACGAAATCGAGCGCGCTCGCCGCAACCCCTGCCTCGGCCAGCACGTCCGCCGCCATCGCGGGAAGCAGCGCCGCATGACCCCGCGCCACGTCCTGCTGGCGCGCCGCGATCAACTCCCCGTCGAGCACGATCCCCGCCGAGCAGCGCGCAAGCGCCGAATCGAGTGCCAGTATCCGCATTGGGCGGACCCTAACGGCAAGGCTCACGCGGGGCTAATCGCTTCTCCCTCTCCCCTTGCGGGAGAGGGTCGGGGTGAGGGGGTCGTCGCCCCCACGGGTGAGCGCGGAACCCCTCCCCCTGCCCCCTCCCACAAGGAGGGGGTTCTGCTAGCGCCGTGGTTTAGGCGCGCATCCGGGTAATTTCGAGCAGCACGTTGGCCTCCAGCTCCTTCTCGTCCAGCCGGTATTTCACCAAGTCCCCGATGCTCACCAGCCCGACCAATTCGTCGCCTTCCAGCACCGGCAGATGGCGGATGCGCTTCATCGTCATCAGCCCGAGTGCGGCGTCGATCCGGTCGTCCAGATGGGCGCTGAAGAACGGCGAGGTCATCAGCTCATGGACCTCGAAATCATAGGCCTGCGGCCCGTGGCGGGCGAACGCCCTGACCAGGTCGCGCTCGGAGAAGATGCCGGTCGGCTTGTACCAGCGATCCTCCACGACGAGCGCGCCGATGCGCCGCTCGGCGAGCTTCTGCACGGCGACGCTGATCTTGTCGGTGGTGCGGACCGTGATCACTTCGCGGCCCTTGGTGTGCAGGACATCTGAAATGAGCATGGGTGCCTCCTTCCCAACCTATATGGCGCGCGTCCCTTCCCGTTCCAGCGCGCGGCCGCGCTACTCGGCGGCGGCGGATTGCGGCGTGGGGCGGCGCACGCGCACCCGGCGGATGCGCCGCGCGTCGGCGTCCAGCACGCGGAACTCGATGCCCGACGGATGGCTGATGACCTCACCCTTCGCCGGCACCCGGCCGGCCAGCGTGAACACCAGGCCGCCCACCGTGTCGATGTCGGCGTTGCGCTCGTCCTCGGTCAGCACCGGACCCAACCGCTTCTCGAAATCCTCGACGTCCATGCGGGCGTTGATGTCGAGGGCGCCGTCGCTGCGCTCGCTCACCATCGGGACGGTCACTTCGTCGTGCTCGTCGGAGATGTCGCCCACGATGGTCTCGACCAGATCCTCGATGGTGACGAGACCGTCGATGCCGCCGTACTCGTCGATCACCAGCGCCAGATGCATCCGCGCCTGCCGCATCTGCAGCAGGAGGTCCAGCACCGGAATATTGGGCGCCACCATCAGCGGGCGCCGCAGGATCGCCTCCAGCGAGAACGCCTCGGGCCGGCCGACATAGGCGAACACGTCCTTGATGTGGATCATGCCGAGGACGTCGTCGAGCTGCTCGCGATAGACCGGCAGGCGGGAGTGACCGTCGGTGCGGATCTGTTCGAGCGCCTGCTGCAGGGTCACGTCGGCGCGCATCGCCACGATGTCGGGGCGCGGCACCATCACGTCGTCGGCGGTGGTGCCGCGCAGGCGGAGCACGTTGGCGATCAGCGCCCGCTCCTGCCGGTCGAGCTCGGGCTGCATCCCCGGCGTGGTCGGCGCCTCGGCCGCCTCCTGCACCAGCTCGGCGATCGACTCGCGCACGCTCTGCTCGACGGCGCGCCGCAACAGCAGGTCGCGCAGTCGGCCGAGCAGCTGGGTGCGATGGCCGTTGTGATTTTGGCCGCTCATGCGCGCTTCCACGGATTGGGCACCCGCAGGCGGTGCAGGATGCGCGCCTCCGCCAACTCCATCCTCCGCGCGTCACCCGCCTGATGATGGTCGTGGCCGCGCAGGTGCAGCGCGCCATGCACCACGAGATGCGCGAGGTGGTGCGCCGTCCGACGGCCCGCCGCCGCCGCCTCCCGCCGCACCACGCCCAGGGCGAGGATCATCTCGCCGTCGAGCCGATCGCCGTCCGGGCCGGGCGCCGAGCCCTCGTAGGTCAGCACGTTGGTCGCCTTGTTGCGCCCGCGATGGCGGGCGTTGAGGCGCTTCACCGTCCTGTCATCCGCCAGCACGATGCTGCTCGCGATGCCGGCGGCGCGCGCCGCGCGTGTGGCGACGCGCTCCGCCAGCGGCACGAAACGCCGCCATGCTGCGTCTGCCACGATAACCGGGAACCCCGCCGATGCGGGGCCCCTACTTCCTCCTGGGTCCATCTCTACTTGCCGGTTCCTGGCCCGGATTGTACCATCCCGGGGCGGGTCACGGCCACCCTGTCCCGCTGGCCCTCGCGTCGGGTGTCCCCCTCCGCCGCCTCGCGTTGCTCATAGGCATCGACGATCGCCGCCACCAGCGGATGACGCACCACGTCGCGCTTGTCGAAGCGCACCACGCGGATGCCCGCGACACCCTCCAGGGTATCGAGCGCATCGCGCAGCCCGCAGCGGGTGCCGGGCGGCAGATCCACCTGGCTGAGATCGCCCGTCACCACCATGCGGGTGCCCTCGCCCATGCGGGTGAGGAACATCTTCATCTGCACCGGCGTGGTGTTCTGCGCTTCGTCGAGAATGACGAAGGAATGCGCCAGCGTGCGGCCGCGCATGAAGGCGAGCGGTGCCACCTCGATCTCGCCATTGGCCAGCCGCCTTATCACCTGCTCGCCCGGCAGCATGTCGTGCAGCGCGTCGTAGAGCGGGCGGAGATAGGGGTCGACCTTCTCCTTCATGTCGCCCGGCAGGAAGCCGAGCCGCTCGCCGGCCTCCACCGCCGGGCGGGACAGCACGATGCGGTCCACCTTTCCGGCCTGCAGCATGGCAACGGCCTGCGCCACGGCGAGATAGGTCTTGCCGGTGCCGGCCGGGCCGACCCCGAACACCATCTCCTGCGAGGCCAGCGCATCCATATAGGCCGCCTGCCCCGGGCTGCGCGGCCCGACCGCGCCCCGGCGGGTGCGGATGGCGGGAACATCCGACAGCGGCAGCCGCGGGTCGGCCTCGGCGTCCGCCAGCCGGATCGCCGCCTCGACGTCTGGCTTGCCGACGCTCTCGCCGCGCTCCAACCGGTGCCACAATCCCTGGAGCGCTACCTGTGCAGCGTCCACCCGCGACGGCTCGCCGGCGATCGCCACCCGGTTGCCGCGGCACGACATGCGCACGCCGAGCGCCTGCTCGATGCGCACCAGATGACGGTCATGGTCACCCAGCAGCAGCGGCAGCAGCGTGTTGTCATTGAACTGGAGGGTGATGGCCTTCCCTCCGGCCGAGCCGGGCAAGGGAGAAGCGGTGGCGGCGGTCGCGGCGAGGTGGGTCAAGCGGAGGCTCGCTCCTGGGGTTGCCGGATTGGGGGTTTCACGGTTGGGGCTTGCAGTATTCCGGAAAGAGAGTTGGGAAGCGCCGCCGCGATCTTCACCGGGGCGACGGTGCCGATCAGCTCTGCGGGGCCGGCGAGATGCACCGGCTGGAGGAACGGCGAGCGCCCGGCGATCTGACCGGGATGGCGGCCCAGGCCGGTGAACAGCACCGGCAGGGTGAGGCCGACGCACGCACGGTTGAACGCCGCCTGCTGCTCGCGCAGCAGTGCTTGCAGCGCCTGCAGCCTTGCGTCCTTCTCCGCCTCCGGCACCTGGGCGGGCGCCCCGGCGGCCGGCGTGCCGGGCCGGGGGGAATACTTGAAGCTGAACGCCTGGGCGAAGCCGACCTCGCGCATCAGGCCAAGGGTGGCCGCGAAATCCGCCGCGCTCTCGCCGGGATGGCCGACGATGAAGTCGGACGAAAACGCCAGGTCCGGCCGCGCTGCACGGAGCCGCTCGACCAGGCGGAGGTAGTCGGCGGCGGTATGCTTGCGGTTCATCGCCGCCAACATCCGATCGGAGCCCGACTGCACCGGCAAATGCAGGAACGGCATCAGCGCCGGCACCTCGGCGTGCGCCGCGATCAGCTCGGCGTCCATGTCGCGCGGATGCGAGGTGGTGTAGCGCAGGCGCAGCAGGTCCGGGATCTCCGCGAGCTCGCGGATCAGCCGGCCCAGGCCCCAACTGCCCCCGTCGGGCGCCTCGCCGTGCCAGGCGTTGACGTTCTGCCCGAGCAGCGTGATCTCGCGCGCCCCCTGCGCCACGAGCCGGCGCGCCTCGGCGAGCACCGATGCCGCCGGGCGGCTCGCCTCGGCGCCGCGCGTGTAGGGCACGACGCAAAAGCTGCAGAACTTGTCGCAGCCTTCCTGCACGGTGAGGAACGCGGTGATGCCCTGCGGTGCCGCGGCATCGGGCAGAAAATCGAACTTCTGTTCGGCCGGGAAATCGGTTTCGATCACCGCCCCGCCGGCCCGCGCCGCGCGAGCCACCATCTCCGGCAGCCGATGGTAGGTCTGCGGCCCCAGCACGATGTCGACGAACGGCGCCCGCGCCAGGATCTCCGCCCCCTCCGCCTGCGCCACGCACCCGGCGACGGCGAGCACCATGCGGCCGCCCTCGGCGCGGCGCTGCTCCTGCAGCGCGCGCAGCCGGCCGAGCTCGGAGAACACCTTTTCCGTGGCCCGGTCGCGGATGTGGCAGGTGTTGAGGATCACCATGTCCGCGCCGTCCGGCACCGGCGACGGCGCATAGCCCAGCGGCGCCAGCACGTCGGCCATCCGGGCGCTGTCATAGACGTTCATCTGACAGCCCCAGGTCATCACATGCAGGCGCTTGGGGGGCGCTCCCTGCCGGCCGACCGTGCCGGGTTCTGCCAGATCCGTTCGCCTCATCGCCCACGCTCCGCCTCGTCGCACCGGATCGGCCCGGCACTGAAGGCGGGAGGAATCGTCGGATGGTCGGGGCGGGTCAAGCGCGGGGGCGCGGCGGGCTCTCCTTTCGGGCGACGGGGTTCGGCCGTCGGCGCCAGTCTGGCAGGAAGAACCGATGCGCTGTCAACAACCAACGCGCGCTCAGGCATAGGCCCGGCGCTCCTCCCCGGCCGGCGCCGGGACCGCCTCGGTGTCGATCGGCCGCGCCGGCCGGTTCTGCCGCAGGCTCGCGGCGCCTTCGGCGACCGTCGCCCATACGGCGTCAGCCAGCGCCTTGCGATTGGCGAAACGCGCGGGATCGAGCGGCGCGTGCAGCAGCACCGTCGCCCGCAGCCCGCGATGCTGCGCCAGTCGCCAGAAATGCGAGGCGATGTCCATGTCGCCGTACCAGGCGAACAGCGGCCGGCAGGCCCGCCCCGCCGGCAGCCCGCCGAGCCGGTCGTAGACCACCGAGACGGGCTGGATCAGCGGGCACGGGTCGCCCCCCGCGATGGCGAAGAACGCCGAACGGAACGGCAGTACGCGCGAGCCGTCCGAGGTGGTGCCCTCGGGGAACAGGATCAGGTTGTCGCCACGCGCCAGCCGCCCGATCATCGAGTCGCGCTCGCGCCCGATGGTGGTGCGGTTGCGGCTGATGAACACCGTCCGTCCCAGCCGCGCGATGGTACTCACCAGCGGCCAGCGCGCCACGTCGTCCTTCGAGATGAAGCAGGCCTCCAGCCGTCCGCCGAGCACCGGCACGTCGAGCCAGGAGGAATGATTGGAGACGAACACCACCGGCCGGCGGCTGCCGCCATGCGCGCCGGGGATGGGCTGCCCGGCAACCTGCACGCCGAGCCCGATGATCCGGCAGAACACGCTCCAGTAAATCCGCGCGAACACCACCTTGGGCCGGCCAGGCAGCAGGATGCAGACCGACTGGACCACGACCGCGAACAGGGTCCAGAGCAGGATCATCACCAGCCGCCGCACGGCGCGTGCCGGGCGCAGCACGCCCTGCCGCTCCGATCCGAACAGCGTCCCGCGCGGCCAGACCGGCGGCGCGGCGTCGAGCGCCAGGGGCCAGGC
>DATIMU010000149.1:0-5150 GCA_035475015.1 Acetobacteraceae bacterium | reverse complement strand
CGCGGTCCTCGAGGGCCGCGACGCCGCCGATATGCGGGCCGGATAGCGTGATGACGGTGAAGCGCCGTGCGAGGCGCGGGATCGCGGGCGCCCATTGCGAGGGAGCGAGGAAGAACGGCAACAGCACGAGTGCCGGGCCGTCGCCCTCGATCGCGTAGGTGATGCCGGCGTGAGCCCCCGATCGGCTCGGCGGACGCGGCGGATCGGCCGCTTGGGTGCGCGCAAAAAATTCCTCCATGCTCGCGGCGATCTCGTCGGTGCGGTCGGCCACCACGTCGGCCCAGCCCGGCGCGTCATAGCCGGCGAGGATCATGCGTCGTGCCCCGGGAAGGCGTTGCTCGGCCCGCGCCGTGACTTCGGCGTTGAGGCCATGCTCGCCGGCGATCATCAGGATGCGCCCGGCGAGGTCCGCGAACGGCGCCGGATCGAGCCGGGTCGGGGTGCAGAACACCAGGCCCGCGACGCGGTCGGCCGCGGCGTTCGCGAAGCCGGCGAGGTCGGCCGGCATCTGGGTCGCGACATGGGCCGCGCCGAGGCCGAGATGGTCCCAGAGGGCGAGCAGGCGCACGGGGAGGGGGAGGTCCATGCCGCCCAGTCTACGCACCCGGCTGCGTATCCGCCCAGCGTTCGCATCGGCGAAAAAGATCGGGCCAGTCCCGCCGGACGCGATCCGCGAGGCGCTGGCCGACGGCGCGATGGCCCTTGGCGCCCATCAGATGCGTATAGCCGGCGCGCGCGGCGTGGTTGGCGTCGAAGGCCTCGGCCCAGGAGGGGAACAGATGCGCCACGCGCACACCGCGATACGGCGAGTCGGCCCGCGCGGCGTGATAGCCGATGCAGGCGGAGAGCAGGAATTGCTCGACGACGTAGGTGTAGGGTTGCTTGCCGGCGAGACGCGACCAGCCGGCCCGGTTCTCCGGCCGCTCGATGACGGCCAGCGCCTGCCGCGCGTAGTGGCGCAGGAAGCCGGCATCCTGCCCGCCGACGATGCCGCAATTCTCTCCGGGCAGCACCGGGCCGAGCGAGCGCGCCCACTCCCACTCGACCGGCAGGCATCCGCCGGTCTCGCCCAGCGCGCTCTCGATCTCGTCCGGCCGATAGCCGCCGGTCATGTGTCCCTCGGGGTTCTGCGTCAGCACCGGCGCCTCGGCGACATGGGCGGGCAGCTGCTTCCAGAGGAACACGTCGCTGTCGATATGGACGAAGGGGCCGGTCTGGATCTCGTAGGCCACCAGCTTGCCCATCATCCACCAATCCGGGTCCTTGCCCGCCAACCGGTCGAGCTCGGTCGAGACCGAGGTGAATGGCAGCCCGAGCCGGTCGACCAGCAGCACCCGCCCCGGCGTGTCGGTGACGAGCATCGCGTCCGGGTAGTGGCACGCGGCGGCCTGCACCGACACCGCCCAGGCGAGCAGATGGTCCACCGGGCGCGCCCAGGCGTAGCGGTAATGCGCCGCGTACGGGGCCGACCAGAACGACCAGACGGCGCGCATGGCTCAGCCGTGCCCGCCGGCGACGCTCGACGCGGCTCCTGTGCGGAGCAGGTTGCCGATGCTGCCCGGACCGCCCGTGAGGACGCCCGGCGGGAATCGGATTCCGCCGCCGGGATGGCCGGTCACGGTGAGCGTCGCGGTGTTGCTCGCCGTCTTGCCGCCCGCGAGCGGGACGCTGGCCGCGATGGTGTAGACCTCCGTGCTCGCGACGCCAGTATTCCCGACGGTGATGGCGACCGGCTGCGCCGGCGACTTGCTGCCGCGCGGCACCGTCACCGTCGCCGGCAGCGTGACGATGCCCGTCGTGCCGCCGCTCACCGAGAGCGTCACCACCGTATCGGCGGGCGCATTGAAGGCAAGCGCGAAGGTCAGCGTCGCCGACACGGCGGCCTGCGTCGTGGTCGTCGGATCGACCAGCCGGAGCAGGATGGTGTTGCCCAGCACGCCGACCTGCACCCAGGCGACCGCCGGCGGCGTCACCGTCGCGCTGACCACGCGCTGGCTCGGCGCGAGATAGAACCAGCTTTCTAAATCGCTCGCCCTCACCGCGTCGCCCGAAGGGAAGGTCAGGTCCGTGCGGGACGTCTTGCCGTCGGCGCGCGTCGCGGGCACTCCGAAGCTCTGGCCGTCGAGATAGATCGGCGCGCCGGCCCCCGCGCCACGGATCGCGCGACCCTTCAGCGCGACGCGAACCCGCGCGAAGACGCCGCGATCGACGAAGGACTCCAGCGCCTGCATGAGCTGCGCGAGCTCGGTGGTCAGCCGGACTGGCATGGTCCAGGCGACCACGTTGCCGTTGATCGCGATCCTGCCGTCAATGACGAGGCCGATGCGCAGCGCCAGCGTGATGGCGTTCTGCGCCGCCGCGAAGACGGCGAAAGAGTCCGACGTGGCGGTGAACAGCGGCGCCTCGAGCAGCACGGTGAAGCTCGCGGGGTCGATGCCGGGCGCCGGTGGCCCGTCGAGCGTGACGGAGAGGCCGCTCGCTTGCACCTGGTCGAGCGTCACGATGTCATCGTTCGGCCAGTTGATCGTGTTGACATGCAGCGCGGTCGGAGTGGCCGGCGGCGTGAGCTCGGTGAGCGGGGAGAAGAAGTCGCGGCAGTCCTCCGGCACGAAGCCGCCGAGCTTGGCGTCGAAATGGATGCAGGCCAGTGGCGCGCGATGGATGCGCGTGTTGTACGCGGACTGAAAATCGGCGCCGCCGCCGCCGCAGGGCGGCCATTCCAGCGCGCCGGTCGCGGTGCGCGCGGGGACCAGCCAGTAATCGCCGGCGACGAACGGCCGCGCGTCCGAGAACTGCACGCGGATGCCGTTCTCGAGACTATGCCAGCCGCCCGGCGCCATCGCGATGCCGGCTTCGGTCGCATCGGCATCCGTGTGGTCCCAACGGCGCAGCTCGGCGTGGCCATTCTCGGTGTCCACCGCCGGCGCGGGCTGCGTGAGGGTGATCCGGCGATGCTCGAAATCGACGAACTTGATCTGCCGCAGCTGGCCGGGCTGGTTCGGCGCCTGGCCGAACATGTCGCTGTCGTCGGAGATCTCCACCCATTGCAGCGGCGCGAAACCGAGATTGGCGTCAGGGCCGAGACTATCCACCGTGAGCACGGCACCGCTGACATGAGTGATCCGCGTCAGCACCGAGCCGTTCTCGCGCGACCATTTGAACGTCGCCGTCCCGAGCGGACCGCCCTGATGCACCTCGACGCGATAGAGCTGGTTCTCTAGCCCGCGATACGCCGCCTGTGGCGAGGGGAGGCACGGCCCCTGGCCGGACGTGTCGTCGGTGCTCGCCGTCATCATTCCCGGCAGCAGCGCGAGCGGCCGGCGGCGCATGGCAGCGCAGCAACTCTCCTGCTCGAACACGCCGCCGATGCGCCCGATCGTGTCGAGGGCGGCGGCGAGGCGCGGACCGGTGTCGCCCGGCGCGCGCGCGAGACCCGATAGCGCGGCAGCACCCGCGCTGCGCAGCGCAACCAGCGCGGGCGCAAGCCGCACGGCACTTGCCCCGCTCCCCGCCACCTCGGCGGCGAGCGTGTCGGCGCGCGCCACGATCGTTTGCAAGGCGGTCGACTGCGTCGCCTGCTGATGCGCCGCGAGCGACTGGCGCAGCGTGTCGACCGCCTGGCGGATTTCGCCCAGATTCGTCGTCGTCGTGGCCGCGACCTGCTCGGCCACGACGCGCCACACCGTTTGCAGGCGCACGGTGGTATCAGCCTCGCCGAGTGCGACGTCCTTGATGCAGGGATCGTCGATCGGCGTCACCAGCCGCTGCCACGTCTCGAGCCAGACCCGCACCGCGCTGGCGCGGCCGACGCGCAGCGCGGCGAGCATCGTGTCAATGCCGGGTTGCGGGTCGATCAGCCAGGGTTGTTGCGTGTAGTCGGCTTGTGTCGCGGCCTCACACAGCAGCCCGTCGACATAGTAGCGGCCCGGGCCGATCAGCAGCGATCGGTTGTCCGCGCGCAACGATATGGCGAAGCCGGCGGCATGACGCGGCGCCCCGGTGGCGCCGATCACATCCACGGTTTCCGTGGCGAGGCGATGCCAGTCTATCGCGCGCTGCTCGTTGGCGTCGGCGTCAAGCTGCACCCGGCCTTGCTGTTCGAGCACGGCGGTGTAGTGCTTCGCCGGATCGAAGCGGTATCGGCTGAAATCGCCCTTCATCGCATCCTCCCCTCGGCGCGGCTCAGATCAGTGCCGCGCCGATCGCGTGCCATTGCAGCGCGTCGGCGTTGTCCGTCTCGGCCGCGCGGTCGCGGCCCGGCCCATAGGCGCCCGGCGGCTCGGCTCGCGGCGGCTCCGCGCGGGAGGGGACGAGAAAGATCCCCGCCTCCAGCCCGAACGGCAGGTACTCCTCGATGCGTGCGCGCAGGTTGCCGACGCCCTGCGTCTCGAACAGCAGGTGATAGGCGCCGACCTGGCTCTCGTCGTCCGCCCCCTGCCACACCGCGACAGGGCAGTCGCCGCTCAGCAGCGCGTAGGACGGGCTGCCGTAGCGCAGGCTGACGAATTGTGGCGCGAGCGCGTGCTCGAGCGACGTGGCCGCGGCCGGCAGGCAACGGTATTGCCCCGGCGTGATCGCATCGCTCGGCACGAAGCAGAAGCGCACGCAACCGGATTGGCGGCGCGTGCACCAGATTGCCGCCGCCCAGGGATCGTGCACCGGCCGACGCGCGAGAAAGATCGTGTTGGACGCGAGCGGCAGTCGATGCGTGCGGACCTTGCCGATGATCGTGCTGTCCTCGACGTGCAAGGCGCCACCCTCGTCCATCCTGTCCGGCGCGGCGTAGGCGACGTGCCAACGTTCGGTCGCGTCGACGACGCAGTTGGTGACGCGCGCCGCGGCGGTCGGGTGAACCAGGAGCGGGCCGGTGACGCACCGATCGAGCGCCACCGTACCGCCAGGGGAATCGAGGACCAGCGACGGCGCACCGGGCTCGGCCGGCAAGCCATGTCGCGTCAGCGCGCGGCCGGGAACCAAGGTGCTGTCTTGCAGCGCCACACCGAGCGCCAGCCCGCTCGCCCGCAGCGAGCCGGCGAGCAGGACGCCGTTGACGAACACTTGGCCGGCATCGGAGCCGATCAGCTCGATGTCCCCGCGCAAGGTGACGCGCGAGCGGGTCGGCGTCCACGCGCCCGCGCCGTGCACGTCGG
>DATIMU010000148.1:0-4633 GCA_035475015.1 Acetobacteraceae bacterium | reverse complement strand
CGCCGTGCTGCATGTCGACGGTCACGCTGTCCCAGCCGCATTGGGCCATGACCTCGGCGGAGAAGCCGGACGGGATCGCCAGCCAGCCGTTGACGGCGGCCTTTCCCGATTTCAGACGCTGCCTGAGCTGGTTCGACATGGTGGACATCCCCTCAATTCCGATCGGAGCCGCACGCTAGGCGGGTGGCGCCGGGTGCGTCAACGCGACCCACCCTTGCACGGGCCCGGACGGCCTCGTATCGCAGGACAAGGAGGAGACGAGCCATGCCAAGCCCTGTTGAGACGGTGATCGAGGCCCTGCGGGATACGCTGGGCGAGCGCGCTACGACCAATTCCGGGCTGCGCGAGCACCACTCGCACGGGCAGGATACGCAACCCCCCGCCCTGCCCGACGCCGTCGCGTTCGTGGAGACCACGGACGAGGCCGCCAAGGTTCTGGCCGTGTGCCACGCGGCGGGTGTGCCGGTGGTGCCCTGGGGCGCGGGCACGTCGCTCGAGGGGCATGTGACGCCGGTACGCGGCGGCGTGACACTCGACCTCTCGCGCATGACCCGGATCATCGACGTGAGCCAGCCGGACATGGATTGCCGGGTCGAGGCCGGCGTCACGCGCGACCAGCTCAACACGCATCTCCGAGACCAGGGGCTGTTCTTCCCGGTGGACCCTGGCACCGCGCTCTGCACGCTCGGCGGCATGTGCGCGACCCGCGCCTCGGGCACCAACGCTGTGCGCTACGGCACGATGCGCGAGAACGCGCTGGGGCTCACCGTGGCGCTGGCCGACGGGCGGGTGATCCGCACCGGCGGGCGGGTGCGCAAATCCTCGACCGGCTACGATTTGACGCGGCTGTTCATCGGCTCGGAGGGCACGCTCGGCGTCATCACCGAGATCCAGCTCCGGCTGCACGGCATTCCCGAGGCGACCTCCTCGGCCACATGCCAGTTCGACACGCTGCGCGGCGCGGTCGAGACGGTGATCGGCATCCTGCAGAGCGGCATTCCGGTGGCGCGGATGGAATTGCTCGACGACGTGCAGACCGCCGCGTGCATCGCCCATTCCAAGCTGGAGGGCCTGCGTCCGCTGCCCAGCCTGTTCTTTGAGTTCCATGGTACGCCGGCCGGGGTCGCCGAGCAGGCGAGCCAAGCGGAGGCGATCGCCGCCGACTATGGCGCGCACGGGTTCCAATGGGCGACCGACCCTGCGGACCGCCAAAAGCTCTGGCAGGCGCGCCACGACGCGCTGTGGGCGGTGCTGGCCCTCAAGCCCGGCCACAAGACCTTCGTGACCGACTCGATCGTGCCGATCTCGCGCATGGACGAGGCGATCCTCGGCACCCAGGCGGACATCCGTGCCTCGGGCCTGACCGCGCCGATCGTCGGGCATGTCGGCGACGGCAACTACCATACGGTGATTCTGGTGCCGCCCGAGCCCGGCGGGCTCGAACGTGCCTGGGAGCTCGACAAGAAGATCGTCGCCCGCGCGCTCGACCTCGGCGGCTCGTGCAGCGGCGAGCACGGCGTCGGGATCGGCAAGCGCGAGTTCCTCGAGCGCGAGCACGGCGCGGAGGCGCTGGCGGTGATGCGCTCGATCAAGACCGCGCTCGACCCGCGCGGGATCATGAACCCGGGGAAGATTTTTCTGAATTAATCTCGCTCCGAGATCATTCTCCCCACGACAGAAACAAGCGGGCGCCGTAAGCTCCCCGCCAACAACGCTGCCGCAGGCCGCGCAATGGGAGGAACGAACGTGCGTATCGGACGCGGAATCATCCTGGCCTTGGCGATTCTCGGGTTGGGCGGCCCAGCCGGCGCGGACGTAATCGCCGCACAGACCGGGACGTCCAACGCGGCGCTGAGCAATCCGGCGAATTTCGTCAGCTGGACACAGACCTCCACCTACTCGAACGTCACCATCACCGCGGGACTGGCCAACGCCCTGCCGAACGAGGTGCCAGGCCAAGGGACCGTCTATCTGACGAAGCGAACCGGGCCGGGGACCACCGTGGCCGACGAGATCGCCCGCATTTCGCTGAGCAACATTCCGGTGGCCGGCGCTCTGGAGACGCTGTTCACCGGCCTGACCCTCGGGCCGAATACGTACTATCTGGTCGCCGCGTCGGATACCGGCGGCTCGGGTCTCGGCTGGCTCACCGGCAATTTCACCAGCGTTGCCGGGTCGGGCGTGACGATCGATCTCTCCGGATCGGTGCTTGAATTGGCCCATGTCGACGCTTACGCCCCGGCGAGCGATTTCTTCACCGTCCCAGCTGGTCCGCCATTGCTGATGTTCTCCGTCATCGGGAATCCCATCGGCGCGCCGGTGCCTGAGCCGGCGAGCCTCGCTCTCCTGATGACCGGCCTGCTTGGGCTCGGCCTCGTCGTCCGCCGCGGCGGTCCTACGCTGGCCGGTCCACCCCCACCGCGCTCTCGATCATCCGATCGGCGATCTCGCGCTCGCCCATGACGGTGAGCGTGGCGCCGAGCTTGGTGAGGTGCTCCACCGCCGCGTCGCTGTGGGCGCGGGCCACGATCTCGAGTTCCGGATTGGCGGCGCGCGCCTGCTCGACCACCTGACCCGCCTCGAACGTCTCGGGGATGGTGACGAACAGGCGGCGGGCCAGCGGCAGGTTCGCCGCCGCCAGCACCTCGGGGTCCGCGGCGTTGCCGACCACCACCTCGGCACCGTCGCGGCCCGCAGCCTCGATGCCCTCCTCGCGCTCCTCGAACACCAGCACCGGCCGGCCAGCCCGGATGAGCGCCGCGCCGACCAGCCCGCCGACCCGGCCGTAGCCGACTACCACCTCGTGACCGGTGAGATACGTCACCGGAGGCGGCCCGCCATCCTCCTCGGGTGCCGGCTCCGCGACCGGGAGGGGAAGCGTCGCCGGAGCCTCGGCCGGCGCGCCTGCCGGCTCGGCGTGGCGCACCAGCGCGTGCCCTCGGCGTCGCTCGGCGGCGGCGACGAGCAGCGGGTTGATGAGGATGGAGAGGATCGCCCCGGCCAGGATCAGGTCAGCCCCCTCGTGCGGGAACATCCCGTAGGTCACGCCCAGCCCGGCCAGGATGAACGAGAACTCGCCGATCTGCGCGAGGCTGGCGGCGATGCTCAGCGCCGTCCCGTTCGAGTGGCCGAAGGCGCGCACGATGACGAAGGTGACCACGGACTTGCCGACCACGATGATGGCGAGCACGGCGAGGACCGCGAGCGGCGCCCGGATCAGGATGTGCGGATCGAACAACATCCCGACGGAGACGAAGAACAACACCGAGAAAGCGTCACGCAGCGGCAGCGCCTCCTCCGTCGCGCGCTGGCTGAGCGGGCTCTCGCCCATCACCATGCCGGCGAGGAAGGCGCCGAGCGCGAAGGAGACGTCGAACAGCCGGGCGGCGGCGAACGCGACGCCGAGCGCGATGGCATAGACCGCGAGGCGGAACAGCTCGCGTGAGCCGGTATGCGCGGTGTAGTGCATGATCCAGGGAATGATCCGCCGCCCCGCGATCAGCATCAGGGCGACGAACGCCGCGATCTTGCCGAAGGTCAGCGCCACCGCGCCGAGCACGGCCCAGGCGGATAGCGCCTCGGCGTGGCCCGGTGCCAGCGTGGGCAGCAGGACCAGGGCGAACACCGTCGCGATGTCCTCGACGATCAGCCAGCCGACCGCGATGTGGCCGCGCTCGGTCTCCATGATGCGCCTGTCCTGCAAGGCCCGCGCGAGCACCACGGTGCTGGCCACCGAAAGGGCGAGGCCGAACACGACGCCGCCGCCGATCGACCAGCCGAACACGCGGGCCAGACCGATGCCGAGGAGCGTGCCCACGACCATGCGCAACAGGGCGCCGGGAACCGCGATGGCGCGCACTTCCATCAGCTCCTTGAGCGAGAAGTGCAGCCCGACCGCGAACATCAGCAGGATGACGCCGATCTCGGCGAGCTGGTTGGCGATCGACTGCTCGGCGACGAAGCCCGGCGTGAACGGCCCCACCACGACCCCGGCGAGCAAATAGCCGACCAGCGGCGAGACGCGCACGCGATGCGCCACCAATCCGAACACGAACGCCAGCACCAGCCCGCCGGCGATCATGGAGATGAGCGGCGTACTATGTTCCGGCAAACGGCGTCCCCCTATGCGGAATCGGACATAGCAGATTTCGCCGCGCGAGGTCGGCAGCGCAGTCCATCGAGTTCACTTTTCGCCGGGGACCGCGAACCGGGCGCGCCGCCCGTCAACCCCGGATGCCATGTCGCGTTGGCCCTTGGGCGAATAGCACCCGAAAGCCAACCCAGGAGCGCACGCCGGATGTTCACGCATAACAAGAAGCTGATGCACACGGTTCGCGTGTCGGCGCCGAACCCCAAGCTCGCCAGCCTCATCATGGAGCAATTCGGCGGCGCCGACGGGGAACTGGCTGCCGCGATGCGCTATTTCACCCAGGGCCTCGCCGACCTCGACCCGGGCCGGCGCGACCTGCTGCTCGACATCGCGACCGAGGAACTGAGCCATCTCGAGGTGGTCGGCAACATCGTCTGCATGTTGAACGCCGGCGTCAAAGGCCAGATGGCCGAAGGGACCGAGGCCGGCGAGCTGCTGGCGACGATCACCCAGGGCGGCGACAGCCACACCAGCTCGCTGCTG
>DATIMU010000147.1:0-3553 GCA_035475015.1 Acetobacteraceae bacterium | reverse complement strand
TTCCGGATATCTTCGTCTTCAAGCCGCTCTTTCACGCCGGCGAGGCCGTGGCGTATGGCGCCACCATCTGCCACCACACCGATGTCGGCGGCCGGGTGCCGGGCTCCAACGCATCAGACAGCACGGAGATCTACGCCGAGGGCCTGCGCATCCCGCCGCTCAAGCTCTACGAGCGCGGCCGGCCCAACGCCACGCTGTTCCGCATGATCGAGCGCAACGTGCGCCTCCCGGCCCGCGTGTTCGGCGACCTGCGCTCGCAGCTCGCCGCCTGCGAGATGGCGGCGCGCGGCATGGCCGATCTCGTCGCCCGCCACGGCGCGGACGGCGTGCGGCGGCTGATGGCCGAGACGATGGACTACAGCGAGCGCCTGACCCGCCACTGCCTCGCGGAGCTCCCGGACGGCGAGGCGACGTTCACCGACTGGATCGACGACGACCAGATCGACAAGGGCCGCCCTATCCCGCTGGTCTGCACCATCCGCAAGCGCGGCGACGCCATGGAGATCGACTGGACCGGCAGCGCGCCGCAAGTGAAGGGCGCGATCAACAACACCTGGAGCTACACCGCCGCCGCCTCGTTCACCGCCGCCAAATCGGTGCTGTCCGTGAACATGCCGAACAATGATGGCGTGTTCCGCCCGATCACCATCATCGCGCCCGAGGGCACCATCATGCACGCGCTGCCGCCGGCCGCCTGTGCGGCGCGCGGGCTCACCGGGTTCCGCGCCGCCGATTGCTGCTTCGGCGCGCTGGCGATGCTGTATCCCGACCGCGTGTTCGCCGCCTGCGAGGGCGGTAACACCGGCATCACGATCGGCGGCTACGATACCGAGAGAAAGCCGTTCATCTACGTGGACTTCCTCTCCGGCGCCTGGGGTGCGCGGCCCTGGGCCGACGGGCCCGACGCCAACACCAGCATGTTCGCCAACATGGCGAGCTTCAGCGTCGAGGTGATCGAGGCGGAGAACCCGCTGGAAGTGCTGGATTACGCGATGGTCCCCGATACTGGCGGCGCCGGGCGGTTCCGCGGCGGCGTGTCGCTGCGCCGCACCTGGCGGATGCTCGCCAAGGAGGGAATCCTTCAGGTGCGTGCCGATCGTCAGACGCACCGGCCCTACGGCCTGCAAGGCGGCGGCCCGGGTGCGGCAGGGCGCAACGTGCTCGACCCGGGGCTTCCCACCGAGGAAAAATTGCACGCGAAACTGACGAGGAACTTGCATCGGGAACAAGTATTCCGCCACGAGCTGCCCGGCGGAGGCGGCTGGGGCGATCCGCTGGACCGTGATTTTTCCGCCGTGGCGAAGGATCTGCGCGACGGGCTGGTCAGCATCGAGGGCGCGGCGAGGGATTACGGCATCGTCGCGACGGGCGATCCACCCGCGATCGACGAGGCGGCGACCGAGGCGCTGCGCGGGCGCTTGCGTGCAACGCGCGCGCCGCTGCAGCCGGTCGGCTGGGGGACGGAGGCATGAGCCTCCGCATCGGCATCGACATCGGCGGTACCTTCACCGATCTCGTGGCGTTCTCCGCCGACGGCGACGTGCTGACACGCAAAGTACTGTCCACGCCGCACGACTATGCCGAAGGCATCGTCGCCGGACTCGCCGCCTTGCTCGAAGAGGCCAGCGGCGAGGTCGCCGAGGTGCTGCACGCCACCACGATCGGCTCCAACACCATCCTCGAAGGCAAGGGCGCGCGCACCGCGCTGATTACCACCGAGGGTTTTCGTGATGTGCTGGAAATCCGCGACCTCAGGATGCCGCGGCTCTACGACATGCACTGGAGCAAGCCGCCCGCGCTGATCGAGCGCCGGCTGCGGTTGGAAATCCGGGAAAAAATCGGCCCCGACGGCGCCGTTCGCGTCCCGCTCGACCCTGCCGGCCTCGCCGCCGCGATCGAGGCCCTGCGGCGCGAGCGGGTCGAAAGCCTCGCCGTGTGCCTGCTGCACAGCTACGCCAACCCGGCGCACGAGCAGGCGGTCGCGGAGGCCGTGCGCGCCGCGCTGCCCGATCTGCCGGTCTCGCTCAGTCACGCGATCCTGCCGGAGATAAAGGAGTATCCACGCACCAGCACCACGGTCATCAACGCCTACGTGCAGCCCATCGTGCGCGCCTATCTCACCTCGCTGGCCGCGCGCCTGCGCGCCCTCGGCATCGAGGCGCCGCTGCACCTGATGCAGTCGAATGGCGGCCTCGCCACCGAGGCCTTCGCCGCGCGCTTTCCCGCCCACATCGTCGAGAGCGGTCCAGCCGCCGGCGTGGTGGGCGCCGCCGCCCTCGCCGCCCGGCTGGCTGAGAAGCGGCTCATCACCTTCGACATGGGCGGTACCACGGCGAAGGCCGGGCTGGTCGAGAACGGCGAGGTTCTGCGTTCCGAGGCAATGGAGGTCGGTGCTGGCGTGACCGCGGGGGCCAGGCTGCTGGTCGGCGCCGGCTACATGCTCAAGCTCCCGGCGATCGACCTCGCGGAGGTCGGCGCCGGCGGCGGCTCGATCTGCCGGCTCGATGCCGCCGGCGCGCCGAAGGTGGGGCCGGATAGCGCGGGCGCCGATCCGGGGCCGGCCTGCTATGGCCGAGGCGGGACGCTGCCCACCATCACCGACTGCAACCTGGTGCTCGGCTATCTCGACCCGGGCGGGCTCGCCGGCGGCAGTCTGCCCGTCGATCCCGAGGCGGCCCGGGCGGCGGTGGCGCGCCACCTCGCGGAGCCGCTGGGCCTATCGGTGGAACTGGCGGCGCACGGGATGCTGCGGATCGCGGCGGCGACCATGATGCGCGCCATCCGCGCCGTCTCGGTGGAGCGCGGACGCGACCCGCGCGACTTCGCGCTGCTCGCCTTCGGCGGCAACGGCCCGCTCTTTGCCGCCGCCATCGCCGCCGAGCTCGGCATCGGCCGCGTGATCGTGCCGCCTTTGCCTGGCCTGTTCAGCGCCTTCGGTCTGCTCGTCGCCGACACCGAACACCACGCCAGCCGCAGCCTGCGCACCCGCGTCGACACCGCCGACCCCGCCCGTCTCCGCGAAATGCTGCGCGAGTTGCAGGATGCCGCCGCGACGCAACTCGCGGCCGACGGGTTTCCGCCTGCGCGGCGGCAGATCCGGCGCTCGGCCTCGGCGCGCTACGTCGGCCAGTCGACGGAACTCGCGGTCGAGCTGCCCGATGGCGACGCGGCGGCGGTGCTCGCGGCGCTGCCAGGGCTGTTCGCCGAGGAGCACGCCCGGGTCTACGGCTTCCGCGCGCCGGCGGATGAGCCGGTCGAGCTCGTCGGGCTCGGCATTATCGCCCGCGGCATCCCGGACGCACCCCGGCTGCCGGCCAAGATAGCGCCGCTCGCGACGCGGGCGCCGACGACGCGGCGCGCCTGGCTCGATGGTCCCGGCTGGACCATACTGCCGGTGGTTGACCGCGCCGCTCTCGGGTCGGGCGCCGTCGCGGGCCCGCTCATCGTGCAGGAGTACGATGCCACCTGCCTCGTCCCACCGGCGGCCACCGCCGCACTGGACGGGTTCGGCGACATCGTGCTGACGCTGGGCTGAATTGGCTGATGACGGACC
>DATIMU010000146.1:0-5111 GCA_035475015.1 Acetobacteraceae bacterium | reverse complement strand
TGGGGCTGCCGTCGGAGCTGCGGATGCTGAACCGCCGCTTCTCGGCGGCGACGCTGACCGGGCACATGCGCCGCGACAAGAAGATGCGCGACGGCAAACTCACCTTCATCCTCGCCCGCGGCATTGGCCAGGCCTTGACCTCGGCGGACGTGCCGGCGCAGGAGGTGACCGACCTGCTGCGCGAGCAAGGCTGCACCCCCTGACGGCCGAGCTCGTATCGTACGATGGCGGATGGCGGACTAAAGTCCGCCCTACCAGAGCCCCCACACACTCGAACCGTAAGGCGGACTTCAGTCCGCCATCGCGCGTCCATTACGTCGCCATCACACCGCCATCGGCCGCCATCGCGCGGTAGCCATGCTTACTCGCGGGTTTGCCGATGCGGCGGCGCGTGCCATATGGTTCTGTTGCACTGCAACAGACCGGAGCTTCCGCAATGCCGTTGAGCGAGCCGCAGGACCGTGAACCGCTGCACACGCGGACCATCGTGATCCGCGGCTACCGGCGGCGCGACGGGCTGTACGACATCGAGGCGCATCTCACCGACAGCAAGGCGCGCGGCTTCCTCAACGAGCATCGCGGCTACGTCCAGGCCGGCGAGCCGCTGCACGGCATGTGGATGCGCATGACGGTCGACGACCGGCTGCACATCGTCGCCTGTGAGGCGGCGAGCGATCACACCCCGTACGCGGTCTGCGAGCTCGCCGCGCCCAATTTCGCGCGCCTGACCGGGCTACGGATCAAGGCCGGCTTCCTGCGCGAGGCAGCGGCCCGGATCGGCGGCACCGCCGGCTGCACCCATCTGCGCGAGCTGCTGCAGCAAATGGGCACCACCGCGCACCAGACGGTGTTCTCGGCCAAAGGCGACCGCGAGGCGGAGGCGATCCGGGCCGAGACCGGCACCGCCCTGACCCCCGAGGAGGTCGATGCCCGCGTCGCCGCCAAGTTCGGCGGTTCGGCCAAGATCGTGAACACCTGCATCGCCTATGACGACACCGGCCCGATCGTGCAACGCCGCTGGCCACACCTGTACAAAGGAACGGACCAGGACAAGGGAACCGACCAGGACAAGGGAACCGACCAGGACCACCCGGCGGATCAGGCCGACCCAGCCGATCAGGGCGACCGCCGCGTCGAAGCCGCCGCCCTCCCGGCGAGCCAGTCCTGATCGGGCGCCGCCCAGCCGCGCGCCGCCGCCCCGCCCCACTCCGGGCCTAGGCGGCGGCCGAGTCGGAGAAATCCGGCTCGACCAGCGCGGCCTTGGAGCCGTGCCCTGCTTCCGCGTGGCCCTGCTCGGTCGCCGCCAGCCGGAAATACTGCATCACGAACACCCGGACGGCGCTGGTGCGACCGCCCGGACCGCCGCGTGCCTCCACTCGCCGCACGATCTCCCCGATCGGCACCTGTTCGCGCTGGCAGATCTCATACAGCGCATCCCATAGCTCAGGCTCCAGCCGCATACTCGTGCGGCCGCGCCCCGCTACCACATTCCGATTGACCAACCGACTTGTCACTGACGTCTCTCCAACCCAAGGTTGTGCTCTATAGGAGCATCCTTGCGTTAAAAGAGAGTTTGTTCCACGGAACGATCAATCGTTGCAAACGAATTCGGATCGGCCGCCGTACGAGACGATCCAGCAATGCAATCAGGCGTCTTCTGCAAGCTGGCGGGCCTGCTCCTCGGGTGTGCGCAACGTCAGCGCGAGTGCGTGCAGGCCGGCGGCGAACTCCCCCGCGACCGCCTCGTGCACCAGCCGGTGCCGCGCCACACGCGATTGCCCGCGAAAAGCCTCGCTGACCAGCAGCACGCTGTAATGCGTCTCGCCCCCCGGCCGCGCCCCGGCATGGCCGGCGTGGCGGGCGCTGTCATCGACGACGCGCAACAGCGACGGCGCGAAGCTGCTGGCGAGAATGGTTTCCAGACGGTGTGCGCGGGACTGCATGGCAGTCATATCGGATAATCGGCGCCCGACGCCAAGCGCCAGTTGCCAATGCCTCGACGCGGCGCACATAAGAGGCACGATGACCCGACGCGGCACGAGACCCCGGGCCTACGCGCCCGACCCGGCCGCTCCCGGGCGGCCATGCGAGATGCCCGATTGCTGTGCGCCCGGCGAATACCGGGCGCCGAAATCGCGCACGACCTTGAACGATTACTGGTGGTTCTGCCTGGAGCATGTGCGCGCCTACAACGCCGCATGGGATTTCTACAAAGGCATGACCCCCGGCGAGATCGAGATGCAGCTGCGCGCCGACACCGCCTGGCAGCGCCCGAGCTGGCCGCTCGGCCGCCTCGGCGCCGCCGCCTGGGACGGCGAGCTGCCGTATCGCGATCCGCTGCATGTGCTCGACGCCGGCGGGATCAAGCGCGGTCGGGAACGCGCGCCCGACCAGGCGCCCTCGGAACTGCGCGAGCCGCTCGCCACCCTGGGCCTGTCCTGGCCGACCACGCTCGATCAGGCGAAATCCCGCTGGAAGGAGCTTGCCAAGCGCCACCATCCGGACGCGAATGGCGGGGACCGGGCGGCGGAGGAGCGGCTGAAGACGATCAATCTCGCCTACGCCGCGCTGCGCTCCAAGTTGGCGGCCGAGCCGCGGCTGGCCGCCGCGGGCTGAGCGGACACGCGGGCAGGACGACCCTTCCGCCCGTCGCCGAACCGGGGTTACTATCCACCAGAACACACGGGACACGCTGGTCTATGAACAAGATTGCCGCACTTTCCGAGGTCCGACCGACCTCCGCGATCGACCTGCCGGACACCAAGGTGCAGGCGCGCGAGATATTCGGGATCGACGCCGACATGGAGGTGCCGGCCTTCTCCGTACGCACCGAGCACGTCCCGGACATCGACACCGCATACCAGTTCGACAAGGAAACCACGCTGGCGATCTGCGCGGGGTTCGCCTTCAACCGGCGCACCATGATCCAGGGCTACCACGGCACCGGCAAATCCACCCATATCGAGCAGATCGCGGCGCGGCTGAACTGGCCCTGCATCCGGGTCAATCTCGACAGCCACATCAGCCGCATCGACCTCATCGGCAAGGACGCGATCGTCCTCAAGGACGGCAAGCAGGTCACCGAGTTCCGCGAGGGCATCCTGCCCTGGGCGCTGCAGCACGCTTGCGCGCTGGTGTTCGACGAATACGACGCCGGCCGGCCGGACGTGATGTTCGTCATCCAGCGCGTGCTGGAAGTCGAGGGCAAGCTCACCCTGCTCGACCAGAACCGGGTGATCCGCCCGCACCCGTCCTTCCGCCTGTTCTCCACCTCCAACACGGTGGGGCTCGGCGACACCACCGGCCTCTATCACGGCACCCAGCAGATCAATCAGGGCCAGATGGACCGCTGGAACATCGTCGCCACGCTGAACTATCTGCCGCACGGCCAGGAGACCGCGATCGTGCTGGCGAAGATGCAGATCGACCCCAAGGATGCCGCGACCAAGAAGCGGGTCGAGAGCATGGTGGCGCTGGCCGACCTCACCCGCGCCGGCTTCATCAACGGCGACATCTCGACCGTGATGTCGCCGCGCACCGTCATCACCTGGGCGGAGAACGCGCGCATCTTCGGCGATATCGGCTTCGCCTTCCGCGTCACCTTCCTCAACAAATGCGACGAGGCCGAGCGGTCCACGGTGGCGGAGTACTATCAGCGCTGCTTCAACGAGGACATCCCCACCGGCACGCTGGTCCGCAAGGCCATCTGACGCCGCGGCGGTGAACGCAGTGAGCGTGAGCGGCAGACACGCGGCAGTGAACGAAGTGAGCGCGAGCGGCAGACACGCGGCAGCGAGCGCAGTGAGCGCGAGCGGCAGAGAATCATCATCATGAGCGGCAGCAAGGACAACACGCGCGCGGAGGAATTCAAGCGCGCCACCGCAGGCGTGTTGCGCGCGATCGCCAATGAGCCGGAGGTGCAGGTCGCGTTCCAGCCCGGCCCCACGGGCCTGGCCGGCAAGCGAGCGCGTCTGCCGCTGCCCACGCGGGCGCTGCCGCCATCGGAAATGGCGAAGTTGCGTGGCGCGGCGGACGCCATCGCGCTGCGCCTGCGCCACCACGACGACGCCGTGCACGCCGCCCGCAGCCCGGCGCGGCGCGAGGCGCGGGACGTCTACGACGCGCTGGAGCAGGCGCGCGTCGAGACCATCGGCTCGCGCCACATGGAAGGCGTGTCGGCCAACCTGCGCGCCCGCCTCACGGAAGAATGCGAGGCCGAAGGGTTCGACCGCATGACGCGGAAGGACCAGCTGCCGATCCAGCACGCGCTGGCCCTGCTCGCCCGCGAGCGGATGTCGGGCGAGCCGGTCCCCGCCCCGGCGCGTCGCGTGCTCGACCTGTGGCGCGAGTCCCTGGGCGAGGACGCCGACGGCGCGCTGGAGGAACTCGGCCGCAATCAGGACAACCAGGCCGCCTTCGCGCGCGCCGCCCGCAAGCTGCTTGCGGTGCTCGATCTCGCCGAGGCGGAGGCCGACGCCGAGCCCGACAATCAGGACGAGGACGGCGAGGAGGGCGGCGAGCAATCCGGCGCGCAGGACAATTCCCAGGAGGGATCGAGCGAGAGCCAGTCCGACACCGATTCCATGCTCGGCGCGCAGCCCGAGGAGATGGAGGGCGAGGCGGCCGACGATGACGGCTCCGACGACGCCGACGAGAACGCCGCCGCCGCGGAGGGCGACGACCGCCCCGGCGGCCCGCAGCCCCGCCGCGACCGGAACATGCAGGACGCCGAGGGCGCCTACCGGCCCTACACGCGCCTGTTCGACGAGGAAACCTCCGCCGAGGATCTCTGCGACCCGGAGGAGCTCACCCGCCTTCGCCAGCAACTCGATCAACAGTTGCAGCACCTGCAAGGTGTGATCTCGAAGCTCGCCAACCGGCTGCAGCGGCGGCTGATGGCGCAGCAGACCCGCGCCTGGGAGTTCGACCTCGAGGAGGGATTGCTCGACGCCGGACGGCTCTCCCGCGTCGTGGTCAATCCGATGCAGGCGCTGTCGTACAAGCGCGAGCTCGAGATGGAGTTCCGCGACACCGTGGTGACGTTGCTGATCGACAATTCCGGCTCGATGCGCGGCCGACCGATCACCGTCGCGGCGATGTGCGGCGACATC
>DATIMU010000145.1:0-6494 GCA_035475015.1 Acetobacteraceae bacterium | reverse complement strand
TTGCAGATCGACGTGGAGCCGGACTACCAGACCTATCTCGATCAGTTCCCGCTGCGCGCGTGACGGAGGGCGCCGCGTGAAGATCGGCGTGCCGCGCGAGATCAAGACGCAAGAATACCGCGTGGGCCTCGTTCCGGCCTGCGTGCGCGAACTGGTGGCGCACGGCCACCAGGTGCTGGTCGAGCGTGACGCCGCCGCCGGGATCGGTTTTTCCGACGACGCCTATCGCGCAGCGGGGGCCACGGTGGTCGCGGCCGCCGAGGCGGTGTTCGCCGCTGATCTGGTCGTCAAGGTGAAGGAACCGCTGCCGGACGAGATCGCGCGGCTACGCGTGGGGCAGGTGCTGTTCACCTACCTGCATCTCGCTGCCGACCCGGCGCAGACGCGGGGCTTGATGCAGTCGGGTGCCACCTGCATCGCCTACGAGACGGTGACCGACGCGCATGGCGGGTTGCCGCTGCTCTCGCCGATGAGCGAGGTGGCGGGGCGGATGTCCGTGCATGTCGGGGCGCATTGCCTGGAGAAGGAACAGGGCGGCGCCGGCATCCTGCTGGGCGGCGTGCCGGGGGTAACGGCGGCCAAGGTCGTGGTGCTGGGCGGCGGCGTGTCCGGCACCAACGCGGCGCGCGTCGCGATCGGCTTCGAGGCGAGCGTCACGGTGATCGACAAATCCCTCGCCCGCCTCAAGGAGCTCGACCTGCAATTCGGCGCGCAGGCGCAGACGCTGTTCGCCACCACCGAATCGATCGAGCACTCCGTGGTGAACGCCGATCTGGTGATCGGCGCCGTGCTGGTCCCCGGCGGTGCCGCGCCGAAGCTGGTCATGCGGGAGATGGTGCGGCGGATGCGCCCGGGCTCGGTGCTGGTCGACATCGCCATCGACCAGGGCGGCTGCTTCGAGACCAGCCGCCCGACGACGCATTCCGCACCGACCTACGTGGAGGAGGGCGTGGTGCATTACTGCGTTACCAACATGCCGGGGGCGGTCGCGCGCACCTCGACGTTCGCGCTGAACAACGCGACGTTGCCCTTCGTGCTGGCGCTGGCCGACAAGGGCTGGCGGCAGGCGTTGCGCGACGACCCGCATCTGCGCGACGGGCTCAACGTCCACGCCGGCCAGATCACCCACGCCGCGGTGGCCCGCGATCTCGGGTTGCCGCACTCCCCGGCGGAGACATTGCTGTAGGGCGAAAGGAGCGCGGCGCATTCCGTACCGGGAGCGCGAAGATGGCGGAATACGCTGCGCTGCTTCCGCCCTATGGTGCTTTCGCCGCGTAGGACTTGAACCGTTCCCGTGCGGCGCGCATCTCGGCCGGCGTCAGCAGGCGCGGCGTGCCGGCGGAGCGCGCCAGCAGGTATTGCCGCGACAGCATTTCGAGCTGCTGGGCGAGCAAGAGCGCCTGGGCGGCGTCGCGGCCGTGCACGATCATGCCATGATTGGCGAGCAGGCAGGCGTTGCGGCCCGCGATCGCCTTCACTGCTTCCTCCGCGAGCTCGGGGGTGCCGAACGTCACGTACGGCGCGCAGCGCACGTCCTCGCCGCCGAACTGCGCGATCATGTAGTGGAACGCCGGGAGCCCTTCGTTCAGGCAGGCGAGTGCCGTGCAGGCGTCGGCGTGGGTGTGAATGATGAATTGCGCCTCGGGGCACGCGGCGTAGATGCCGGCGTGCATCGCCCACTCGGTGGAGGGGAGCCCCCTCACCCAACCCTCTCCCCCGGTTGGGGGAGAGGGCCGGGGTGAGGGGGCTCCCGCCAACCTCATAGCCACAAGCCCATCCGCCGTAATCGTCTCCGCCGACACGCCCGAGGGCGTGATAATCATCCCGGGCGCGAAGCGGATGCTGACATTGCCGGTGCTGCCGGTGTTCATCCCGAGGCGAGCGAGCGCGCGATAGGCGTCAACGACCGCCGCGCGGGCCTCGTCCTCAGTCATCGCGCGGGCGCTTGTCCGCGTAGAGGCCGGTGAGCGGAAACGCGCTGTGGACGTGCGGCTCGGTGACACGCGCGCCAAGGTGGAGAAAACTCGGGTTCAGCGCCTCGAGGCTGGTGGCGCCGAGCAGCGCGAGATCGACGCCGATCTCGTGCTCCAGCAGTTCCAGCAGACGCGCCACACCGGAGGCGCCGTCGGCGGCGAGGCCGTAGCAATAGAGCCGGCCCACCGCCACCGCGTCGGCGCCGAGTGCGATCGCCTTGATGACGTCGGTCCCCCGGCTGAAGGCGCCGTCGATCACCACCGAGGCCCGCCCGCGCACCGCCTGCACCACTTCGGGCAGCACCTCCATCGCGCCGCGTCCGTGGTCGAGCTGCCGGCCGCCGTGGTTCGAGACGTACACCACATCGACGCCCAGCTCGCAGGCGGTCGCGGCGTCCTCGGCGGTCGCGATCCCTTTCAGGATCAGCGGGATCTTGTGTTTGTCCTTGAAGCGCCGGACGTCGTTCCAGTTCAGCGCGGCCTGATACTCGATGCCTGTCGCGGAGGTGCGCCACGGCTTGACGAAGCGCTTGGTGATGTCGCGCTCCCGCCGGCTGTAGGCGGCGGTGTCCACAGTGAGGCAGAACGCATCGTAGCCGGCGCCGATCGCGCGGCGGACATAGTCGTCCACCCAGGCGTCGTCGCCGCGCACGTAGAGCTGGAAGATGCGCGGCCCATCGCCGCAAGCCGCGGCACTCTCCTCAAGGCCGGGTTTCGTCACCGAGCTGACGATGATCGGCACGCCGAACCGCGCGGCACCCCGACCGGCTTCCGCGGCACCTTCCGGGTGGAAGGATTCGAGCGAGCCGACCGGCGCCAGCATGACAGGGATGCGCAAATTCCGTCCGAGGAAGCGGCCGGCGCAGCTCACGGAAGAAACGTCGCGCAGCACGCGCGGGCGGAAGGCGATGCTGTCGAGTGCCAGGCGGTTGCGCCGCAGCGTTGTCTCCGTCTCGGTGCCGCCGACCAGGTAGTCCCAGATATTGTCGTTGAGCCGTGCCCGGGCCGTCTCGACGAACTCGTGCAGGCATTGCTGGTCGCCGGTCCGCTCGGTCAGGTGGCTGTCTGGCATGGCTCGCACTCCCTCGGCGGCTGGTCCCGGATCGGGGGCCAAGAAGTCGCACCGCCGGCACCCGGCGGCAATCCCGTCAGGCCGGCTGCACGACGGCGGTGCGTGGCGCGGGGCGGGTTTCCGGCATCACCCACCATAGCAAGGCGGCGGCGCAGAGGCCGGAACCGGAGAGTGCCAACAGGGCCGCCTCGGTGCCCAGACTCTGCACGATGAGGCCGGCGAAGCTCGTGCTGGCCGTGGCGCCGATGCCGATGGCCAGCGACATCGCCGCCATCGTGACGTTGAGCCCGCCGTGGCGCTGGGTCAGGTCGGCGGCCAGCAGCGGGATCATGATGCCGAACACCGCGCCGCTGATCCCGTCGAGACTCTGCGCGGCGAGCAACGGCACGACGCCCGGCAGGATCGCCAGAAGCGATCCGCGCAACGGCAAGGCCGCGAAGCCGAGCAACAGGACGGTCCGGCGCCCCCGCGATTGCGCGACGCGCCCGAGCCACGGGGCCAGGGCGGCCGAGACGAGCTGCGGAATGATGATCGCCGCCGCGACCACGAAGCTGTCAGCCGCCATGCCTCCACGGTCGAGCCTGGTCAGCGCGAAAGGCAGGATCGCTGCGTCCGCCAGGGAATACAGCGCGGCGCAGGCCAGGAAGGCGATCAGGCCGTGCTCTGCGAACACCCGCCATGTCCGCGCGCCGGAGGAACGGCGCACCCGCGGGTGCAGGCAGGCGGGGTGCTCGTCCGGCCGTGGTGTGCTGCGCGGGCGCAGCACCCGCACGCTGACGACCGCTCCGAGCGTCGGAACCGTCAGCAGCGCAGTCATCAACAGCGGTCCGCGATCGGCGATCCACCAGCCGGCGCCGCCGAGCAGCAGGGCCGCGGCGGCCGAGCCGATCGCGGCGTAGCGCGTGTTGGTGCCGACCCGCTCGCCGAACGCGCCGTGGCCGACGATCGCCAAGGTCATGGAGGCGATCGCGGGATTGATGACGCAGCTGGCGAAGCCGTGTAGGGCTTCGGCGACCAGCACGGCACCGTAGCTGGGCCAGAAAGCGAGCAGCAGGGCGCTCGCTCCGATGCAGACGATCGCCAGTCCGGCAACCAGCCGCTTGTCATGCAGCGCGTCCACCAGCGCGCCGGCCGGGAGTTGGCTGGCCATCGCGACAAACGAGCCGACGGAGAGCGCGAAGCCGATGTCCTGCGGTCTCCAGCCGGCGCCGGCGAGGAAGACCGGGATGAACGGCCCGAAGCCGGTCTGCAGGGCGGCGACGAAGAAGTTCAGCCAGTTCAGGCTTCTCTGGCTGCTCGTCGCGGCCATCGCTGCGCGATCCCGATTGGTGGCCGCCGACCATACGCGAGCGCCAGCTTCCCGAGGAAGCCGGCGCTCGTGGGGACCGCGCGCGGCTCGGTCAGTCGCCGACGGCGCGCAGCTTGGGGGTTTCGGTCAGGAGCTCGTACGCCTCGACATAATCCTCCGCCATCCGGCGGGCGGTGAAGCGGCGCTCGAACTGTTGGCGGACCCGCGCGCGGTCGAGCTCGCCCAAGCGGCCGAGTGCGGCGATCGCGCCGGCCTCGTCCTCGACGACGAAGCCCGAGACGCCGTCGTCCATCACCTCCGGCACCGAGCCGCGATTGAAGGCAATGACCGGCGTGCCGCAGGCCATCGCCTCGATCATCACGAGGCCGAACGGCTCTGGCCAGTCGATCGGGAACAGCAGGGCGTGCGCGCCGCTGAGGAAGTCGGGCTTCTGCGCGTCGTTGATCTCGCCGATGAACTCGACATGCCCCGCGCCCAGTAGCGGCCGGATCTCCCGGTCGTAATAATCCTGATCTGCGCGATCCACCTTGGCAGCGACCTTGAGTTTCATGCCGGCGGCGGCGGCAATGCGGATCGCCTTGTCGATGCCCTTCTCGGGCGAGATGCGGCCGAGGAAAGCGAGATAATCCTGTTTCACCGGGCGCGGCGTGAGCAGCTTCTCCGGTATCCCGTGCAGCACCGTCCGCAGCCAGCCGATGCGCGGCAGCGGCAGTCGCTGATTGTCGGAAATCGAGATCAGCGGCACGTCGGGGAACAGATTGTACACCTGCGCGAACTCGGGCAGATCAAGCCGGCCGTGCAAGGTGGTGACGAACGGCGTGCGCTGGCGCTTGAACAACGAGAACGGGAAGTAGTCGATGTGGAAGTGCAGCACGTCGAACTCGTCGGCGCGCCGGTAGATCAGCTCCAGCATCCGCATATAGGCGGCGATCCAGTCCTTCACGGTCGGATCGAGCCGGATCGCCTGCGGCCACACGGCTTCGAGGTGGGCGGCGGTGACGGAATCGCCGCTGGCGAACAGGGTGACGTCGTGGCCCATCGCCACGAGTTCCTCCGTCAGGTTGGAGACGACGCGCTCGGTGCCGCCGTACAGCTTGGGCGGGACGGCCTCGAACAGCGGCGCGATTTGAGCGATACGCATAAGTAAACGGCCCCCTTTCAAGCGAGGCAATATTTGTAGAACTTCAGGTTTTCTTGGACTTGACTATCGACCCGGAACGCTTTTATCTGATTGTGAGACTAGACGACGAATGTGGCAAAAAATCGGCGCGGTTCCGGGCCGGTAACAACGGGATGCCTTTCGATGGGCACGGTTTCATGGGCGGTGGAGCCCGAACTGCGTGTGGAGCCCGAACCGCGTACCGGCAGGGACGCGGCGGCCGGCCGGGCGGTTCCGCGGCACCGGCGGCCGATCGGTTATTTGATCCACTACATCCGGCGCCACGCGATCGGCCATGCGGTGGTCCTGGCCTCCGTGCTGGTCGCGGTGATGTGCGCCGTCTCGACCCAGTACGGCCTCAAGCACCTCATCGACATCGTCTCCGCCGGTCCCGCTGCGGGAGGGGTCTGGGCAGCATTCGCGCTGCTGTGCGGGCTGATCGCCGCCGACAATCTCTCCTGGCGGGTCGGCGGCTGGGCAGCGGCGCATGTGTTCGTGGCCGTCACCGGCGACATCCGCCGCGACCTGTTCGCGCATCTCTCGGGCCACGCGCCGGCCTATTTCGCGGAACGGTTGCCGGGGTCGCTGGCCAGCCGCATCACCGCGACGGCGAACGCGGTGTTCACGGTTGAAAATACCGGCTCATGGAACGTGCTGCCGCCGTGCATCGCGGTGGTCTGCTCGATCGCGCTGGTCTGCACGGTCAATCCGCTGATGGCGCTGGTGCTGGTCGGGCTCAGCGCGGGGCTCGCCGCGCTGATCTTCACGATGGCGCGGAACGGCACGCCGCTGCATCGCGCCTTCGCCGCGCGGGCCGCGACGGTGGATGGCGAGTTGGTGGACGTCATCGGCAATTTCAACGTGGTGCGGGCGTTCGGTGCCACGGTGCGCGAGCAGCGCCGGTTCGGCCGGGTGGTCGAGGGCTAGATGACGGCGCGGCGCACGAGCCTGCTCTATCTCGAGCAGCTGCGCCTGATCCAT